>JANPDX010000398.1:0-2727 GCA_031431695.1 Dehalococcoidia bacterium | reverse complement strand
TTCATGGCACATGAGGAAGTTGACCGTGTTCACCTGCTCGTTCACGAACGAGCCGACCGGGTCGCAGTACTTGATGCGGCGGCGGTACTCGGCGATTTTCGTTTCCTGCTCCCGGAATCCGCCGAAGGTGAGGCCGAGGCTTCCCATGCCGCGGTCAGCGGCGTCGAGTTCGGTGCCCGGGCTGGTGACGGCGACCCACATCGGCGGATGCGGCTTTTGCAGTGGCTTCGGGAGAATTGCGCGTTCCGGCATCGAGAACGCCCGGCCCTGGTAGCCGAACCGATCCTGCGTCCACATCTTCGGGATGATCCGGGTCCATTCGTCCCACGTCTTCTTGGTCTCATCGGGGTCAGCGCCAAAGCCACCAAGCTCCGTCCAGGTGGCGGACCGGCCCGTGCCGAACTCAAGCCGGCCGCCGGAAACGAGGTCCATCGTAGCGGCCACTTCAGCGGCTTTGATGGGATTATTGAACTGCGGCACGCAAACGACGATGCCTCGCCCGATGCGAATGTTCTTGGTGATCATCGCGCAGGCCGTCAGGAAGATCTCCGGGGCAGAGCAGTGCGAGTACTCCTCAAGGAAGTGGTGTTCGACAGCCCAGACCTGGTCGAACCCGAGTTCGTCGGCAAGCCGAACCTGTTCGAGGCAGTTTTGGTAGACCTCGTATTCGGTCATCGGGCCCCATGGCCGCGGAACCGAAATTTCGTAGAAGATGCCGAATTTCAAAGCGGTAACCCTCCCATTGGGTTGGAATTGCGGGGCGAATGTAGCACAGCGGAGCGGGGAACGGGGAGCGGGAAATGGGGAACCGTTTACAGTCGGGGCATGGACCACGATGACCATGTGTGGCTGATTCGGCGCGGTCTCGAGGGCGGTGGACGGGTGTGGGCGGACCTTGGGGCGGGGACCGGGGCGTTTACCCTGGCGCTGGCGGATGTGCTCGGACGGGGTGGGGAAATTTACGCGGTGGACCGCGATGCGCGAGCGCAGCGAACGAACGAGGCGGCGGTGGTCGAACACGTGCGGGGGCTTCTGCGGCCCGGCTGGCGGAAGGGGCCGAGTTCGACCACACGGAGTTGTTGGAGCGGTGGCCGAGCCTGTACTCGCTGTCAGCTGGTGATAGCGGCACTCAGGCTGCGCTGAGGTCCTTGTCTTCCATCTCCCAGGCGTGGTCCATGGTGTGGAATGCGGTGTGGCGGATGAGGAAGCGGAGCGGCCAGCTGCGAGCGGCTTGGCCCTCCGCGTGGAGTGCGCGGATGGCGGCGATGTAGCTCTCGCGGTGGGCGCGAAGGGCATCGTCGGCCAGCGGAGGCTCCTCGCCCGGTTTCAGGCCCGGCTTGGGCGACCAGTCGTATTCGACGGCGATGACGTGCCGGACGATGTGGTCGCGGTCGCGGCCGCCGCCGCGCGGGCCTTTGCGCATCTCCACGGACACGCGGCCGCGTATTTCATCGAAAGCGCTCCAGCACGCCTGCATCAGCGCGAGCTCGCGCTCCAACTCTCCAGCCGTCGGCTGTTGCTTGTCGAATTCCGAGAAGCCGAAGGAGATGCCCCAGAAGTCAGTCGAACCCGTCCCCGTGTACCGCTCGACGACTTCCACCTGGCCTGCGTCCAGGGTCATGCCTGCCCGGTCGGCAACCTGCGCGTAGCGCGGGACGTAGGAGAGCAACCGTTCGATCGCCAGTTGTTCTGTAGCTGCGCCGCGCGAAAGTCCCGGCCATTTCCGCGCAACAGCTACCGTCTTCTTGCCCTTGGGGCCTCTTTCAATTGCGACGCGCAGTGGGTTCGGCATTCTCGTTTCTCGCTGGCGGCTACTGAAACACATCCTCGAGCGGCGTGATTTTCACGCGGTCTGGGGTCAGCCGCAAGTTGTAGGCGCCGACTACGGCGTCCTCTTCAAGCAACTCGGCGGGTTTCTCGCCGTCATACGAGGTCACAGCCGCCTCGTGCGACAGCAGTTGGTCGCGAAGCGCCGCCGCGTTGGCAGAAATCATTACGACGTGAAGGTTGTCGGGCGAGATGTGCGTGCGAATGACCTCGTTCACACGCTTGACCGTGAGCTTCGCCAACTCTGCCCGGATGTACTCCGTGAACTCCGGGATGCCGTACCAGTCGCTATCCAGCGCGTAGCCGAGTTGCTGGTCCTGTGTCTTCGTGAGAACGAGGACGTTTTTTGCCAGGTATTCTCTCGTCGTTTCGAAGTCTTCGGCCGAGATTCCACCTTCAACCATCTTTCGGAGTTCGTAGAGAGCCAGCTTGAAACCGAACAGCGCCTGCTGGCGTTGCAGTGGTCTGATCCAGACCTCGAACAATTGGGCGCGCCGGCCGCGATTGGGGTCGGGGAAGAACTGGTACATGCCCCCTGGAAACGCCTCGATGTAAGAGTAGTCGCCGTAATTCATCCCGCGCACTTCGCGTATGCGATTGTAGAGTCGTCCATTCGAAGCACGGTGCTCCCCGAGCCAGGCCCGTGCCAGCCACAACGCGACGAAGTCGGGATGGCCTCGGCGCACGGAGATCGGGTGACCGAACGAGATCGCCACCGAGCGCGTGTCCTTTTCCACGATTTCGATCTGCAGGCCGCGCGGCATGTCACCGGCTATCGGCGTCCGCAGCCGTGCCGCGCCTTCCGGCAGCGCCGCCAGCGACTGACGAAGGCGCACATGGGCCTCGGCGGTGATGTCTCCGGTGATCCCGAGAGTCAGGTTCGCGCGGGTGTACTGTTTC
>JANPDX010000397.1:0-10844 GCA_031431695.1 Dehalococcoidia bacterium | reverse complement strand
ATCGGGCGATCCGTCACGCCACAGGTTTCCAAGGAGGTTCAGCATCACCGCCGGTCGTAGCAGCGAAGCGTCACCCAACGGGAGGCCGCAGACGGCTCGAATGTGCTGCTCGAACTGCGACGTCGCGCATGCGCCGAAGCTATAGTGGCCGCTGTTATGGGGACGCGGTGCGATCTCGTTGACGAGAAGGCCCCCATCTCCCATCAGGAACAGTTCGATGGCCATCATGCCCACGTGCTCGAGCGCGGACGCAATGGCAAAGCCTAGCTGCTCTGCCTGGCGCGCAATTTCTGCCGGAATCCGCGCCGGCACGCGGCTCGTATGAAGAATCCCGCTCCGGTGGGTATTCTCCGCGATGGGGTGGAAACGGATGTTGCCACCGAGATCGCGGGCAAGGAGAATCGAAATCTCCCTCTCAAAGTGCACGAACGACTCGATGACGGCCGGGGCCTCTCCGAGTGCCCTCCATGCGTGACCGAGGTCCTCTTCGCGATCAACCCGTGCCTGCCCCTTTCCGTCGTAGCCCGAGAGTCGTGTCTTGATGACGCACGGAAATCCCACCACGCTCGCCCCAGCGCGGAGAGTCTCCTCGCTCGATACGGGAGCATTTCGGACCTGCGGCAATCCCTGCGCCTCCAGGAAGCGGCGCTGCTCGAGCCGGTCCTGGACGATACGTAACACGTTCGCCGAGGGACGGACAGGCTTCATCGTTTCGAGCCGCTCCAGCAGTTCGGCGGGGACGTGCTCCGTGTCGAGGGTGATGACGTCACTGTGCTCGGCTAAGACCTTGGCGGCTTCGAAGCTGTCGAAGGCTCCCGTAATGCTGACATCTGCCACCTGCATGGCCGGTCCCCCTGGTTCGGGGTCCAGGACCGCTATCCGATAGCCCATGCGGCGGGCCTCCAGCGCCATCATCCGTGCAAGCTGCCCGCCTCCCATGATTCCGATGGTTCCGCCAGGCCAGATCGGGTTCAAAGCGTCTCCTCGAGGACGGCCGTGGTCTGCCGGAGGCGATACTCCTTCAGGCGTTGCCACAGCGCGGAATCGCTGAGACCAACTACCGCCGCTGCCAGCAATGCGGCATTCGCCGCTCCAGCTTCGCCGATGGCGAGAGTGCCGACCGGCACCCCCTTGGGCATCTGCACGATGGACAGAAGCGAATCCAGGCCCCGAAGCGCCTTGGATTGCACGGGGACACCGAGCACCGGCAGCGTTGTCTTGGCCGCCGCCATCCCCGGCAGGTGGGCCGCGCCGCCGGCACCGGCAATGATCACCTGGATCCCGCGTGCCTCCGCGGCCCCTACGTACTCGAAGAGGAGGTCAGGCGTCCTGTGCGCGGAGACAATCTTCGCTTCGTAGGGGACCTCAAGCTCTGCAAGCACTTCGGCGGCTCGCTGCATCGTGGTCCAGTCGCTCTTGCTCCCCATGATGATCGCTACGAGCGGTGTCGCTGCCGGCTCCATCTTCGTCATCCATTCGCTCCTGGTTCGGACACGATGCGCTGCTTTCGGTGATCGACGAACCAGGTTCCGCCAGTGAGTTGCGGATACCGCTCGCGGAGCCCCCGGACCGGCATACCTGCTCCGATTTCTCGGCCGCAAGCTGGCCACGTGGGCGGGTTCGCTTCGAGCTCGGGCTTGAGCCAGATCCCGGGGGCCTCCTGTCGATCTTCCGCAAAGTGGCGGCGCCCGTAGACATCGCTGGCCGCTTTGACGGCGGAGCGCACGTCGTCGTCCGCACGTCGAACCAGGAGAAGTATGCCCATGGTGTCTTCCTTCGCTTGCATGAAGACTCTTGATTCGCGACTTTGGTCTCGCGTTTCGTCCCGCTCGGTTGCTCCAGAGTGTGAGGCCACATTGTACGCGGCGAGGGCCGTCGGGAGTACCAGCCAGACGAGTACACACGTTGGCGCCTGCGAAACTGACTCTCCGCCAAAGTCAGCAAATCCCCGGCGCCGGCCTCGTACTTCCGCTCGAAAACACGAAAGCGGGGGCGAAAGAGATTGTGGAGTTTTTGGGGTAGGAGCGGGGCGCCGACCAGAGGCTCCGTTCTGCATTCCGAAGATTTGGGTGACCCGGCCAATTCGGGCCGGCAAATCGCGTCTGCGCAGCTAGCGCGGAATCCTTTTGTCGCCTCGGTTTTGGCAACCGGAGGACGGCCGCGTGCCCATCTTCGACCAAAAACGAGCACGGAGAAGCTAGCTCGGACGCCGCCCCGCGAAGCGGTCTTGAACCCCGCGGACCATCTGCCGCACGCACCACCTCGCGTACGTTCCCCCAAAAGCTCTCCCGAGCCATGCGCTCTTTGCAGGTAGTTCGTAGTCGATGGCTACTCGCAACAACGACCGGCTATCCTGGGGCTGGATATCGATGTTCATCCGGTAGTGGCCAACGACCACAAGCCGGACGTCGCCAACCGTCTGCCATGCCTTATGCACTGGCGGCTCGTGGATCGTGACAATCTCGTCGAGAGCTACGCTTACTCCAAACACTTTGCCGCTCATTCGAATGTGCGACCCGACTTCCTGCCCGCAGCCGTCGTCGATGGATGTTCGCATGCGACCGCCACCCATCATCCAGGACGACTTGTCCATGTGTGACGAAAATTGTGCGTGGTCATCAACGAATGCGAACACGTCGTTGGGGCTGGCTTCAATCACCGCCTGGGCTTCGTAATGTCGCATCGCCGCCTCCCGTAAGCGGACTTCAAGGGTAGCCGTGGGCACTTTCGATGAAGATGTTCGACCGGTCGCGAACAACAGGGCCGGTGGGCCGTTTCGCGTCCCGCAGTTTCCGGGCAGCCTTGTGATACAGAAACGTAAGCGAGGCATGTGTATGGCTACCAAAGATACCGAGAAGCCCGGCGGCGGCTCGGACCCGGCGAACAGTATGATGCTCATGATGGGGTTGATGATGGGGCTTTGCCTCGGCACCGTGCTCCTTTTCAGCCTCATTCCGGTCATCGGTTGGCCGCTTGGGATCGTGCTGGCTCTCGGCGGCTTCGGAACGATGCTCTACCTCCACCAGCGCCTCATGGGCCACAGCTGGCACAAGTAAGGAATCAGAAAAATGAACAGATACATTGGCGGAATCGGAGTACTTGCTGCGGCTGTGGTCGCGTTGAGTATCGGCCTGGCATTTGCCGTCATGGACGACGATGGTATGCACGACGGGCGAGGCGGCTACTCGGGAATGATGGGCGCTTTCGGGGAAGAGGACTCGGACGAGATGCTTGCCCGGATGCGGGAAGTGCTCAGCGCCGAGGACTATCAGCTCATGCTGGAGCATGTCCAATCTCACAGAAACGGCACCGACATTGGCGACCATGCGGCAATGGACGGAATGATGCATCAGATGATGGACGGCATGATGGCCCAAATGCCGATGGACGCCGGCGGGATGATGGGGAACAGGTAAAGTCGGCCACCCCGGGGATACGACTTTCGTCGGAGGCTTCCGCTTGACTGAACTGCTAGGATAGGGGGGTACCCTATATGGAGCCTACCAATGGAACACCCACACCACGCCAGCCCGAGCACGCAGGCGGCGCCACCGAATCACGCCCCTAACAGCCGACCAGCCGCGGATCCCCACGCGGGACACGCGATGCCGACCGAGGGCGGCGGCCACGACCACGCCGCCATGATGTCCGATCCGCGAATGGCGGCTGCGATGGAACGGGAGATGCGAAATCGCTTCTTCGTGTCCTTGCTCCTGACCATCCCGGTCATCCTCTACTCGGATCTTGGAGAGACGCTGTTCGGCAACACGCCTCCCGCAGCTTTCGGTCTCGGCATGCAGTGGATGGCTTTTGCCTTCGCCACGCCGGTTGTGCTCTACGGGGGCTGGGTTTTCATCCAGGGGACGTACTATGCGCTCCTCGCCCGCCGGCTCGATATGTCCGTCCTCATTACCACGGGCGTCGCCGCGGCCTATCTCTTCAGTGCGGCCATCACCATCGGCGGCGGAGGAGAGGTCTTCTTCGAAGCCGCGGCCATGCTCATCACCTTCGTCCTCCTCGGCCACTGGATGGAGATGCGCAGTCGCAAGGGCACCACGGATGCCCTTCGTGCCCTTCTTGCACTGGTCCCCGAGAGAGCCATTGTTGTCCGCGATGGGGTGGAGGTTGAGGTCGATACCGCTGAAATCGTCAGCGGCGACACTGTCCGTGTCCGTGCCGGCCAACGCGTCCCGGTCGATGGCGAAATCACCGACGGCCGCACGTCAATTGATGAGTCCCTCGTCACCGGGGAGTCCCTGCCTGTCGAGCGCGTCCCTGGCGACCAGGTTGTCGCGGGCAGCGTCAACGGAGAAGGCTCGCTCCTTATCCGGGCAGTTGGCACCGGGAGCGAAACCGTTCTCGGGCGAATCATTAGCCTTGTCCAGAACGCCCAGGCTTCGAAAGCTCCAGCACAGAGGCTGGCCGACCGCGCCGCCGCGATCCTGGTCGTTGTCGCGATAGGGTCCGGCATCGTCACCTTTCTCGGTTGGCAAATCTTCTCGTCGGTCAGCACCATCACGGCTCTGACCTTCGCTATCAGCGCGGTCGTCATCGCATGCCCCGATGCCCTCGGCCTGGCAACCCCCACAGCCGTAGCGGTCGGCACCGGACTAGGCGCTCGCCATAAGATCCTGATCAAGGACGCGGCGACGCTCGAAGGCGTGTCCTCAATCGATGCCATCGTCCTGGACAAGACCGGCACGCTTACCGAAGGCAAGCCACGCGTGGTCGAAGTCTTCGCCCTTCCCGGAATCGGCAAGAACGAGTTGCTCAGACTCGCAGCCGGGCTGGAAGCGTCGTCTTCCCACCCGCTGGCGGCCGCTGTGGTAGCCGCCGCCCACGAAGCGGGCGTCCACGAGATCCCCGTCTACGAAGCTGCCGAGAACGTCCCCGGATTCGGGACAACGGGCACCGTGGACCAGCACCAGATCGCGGCCGGCAACCTCGACTTGCTCCGCCGTGAGGGGATTTCAGTTGGCCAGCTAGAGCCCGAGGCCGAGCGGATGGCCACTGCGGGCCGCAGTGTCGTCGCCATAAGCATCGACGCGCGGGAGGCCGGACTCCTCGCGATTGCGGATGTCGTCCGCCCGTCTGCCATCGCGACTGTCGCCGGGCTCAAGCGTCTCGGCATCGAGGTCGCGCTCCTCACAGGCGATAACGAAGGCACCGCTCGGGTAGTCGCCGCGCAGGTCGGCATCGACCGCGTCTTTGCGAACGTAAAACCAGGCGACAAGGCGGACTATGTTCGGCAGCTTCAGCGTGAAGGCAAGAAAGTGGCCATGGTTGGCGACGGCATCAATGATGCCCCGGCCCTTGCCGCCTCGAACATCGGCATCGCGATCGGCGCCGGCACCGATGTAGCCATCGAGACGGCCTCTGTAGTCCTCATGCGAAGCGACCCTGCCGATATCCTCAAAGCCATTGACCTCAGCCGTGCGACCGTCCGCAAAATGAAGCAGAACCTCTTCTGGGCCTCTATCTACAACGTGCTGGCAATCCCCATTGCCGGGGGCGCACTTTATAGCTCCATCGGTCTCCAACTTCGGCCCGAGGTCGCGGCTTTGCTGATGTCGGTTTCGTCCATCATCGTGGCTACAAACGCGGTGCTTCTTAAGCGTGAGCACATTCGCCTCGAAGCTATCGGCCGGGAGACCCAGGACCCCTTGGCGAGCCTTCCCCGGCCCGCGATGGCCTGAAAACCTTACCGAACCGTGATCGGCGGTGCCGTTCCGTGTTAAAGCAGCGACGCCCGGTTAAACCTCGACCACCAGCTTATCCAGCCCGCGGAAGCCGGGGACCGTCTTCCAGACGAGTTCCTGCGCGGGCATGCTGAGGTTCGGGAAGCGGTCCAGCAGCGTGAGTACGCCGATCTCGCGTTTCGTCTTGCTCGGTTGCTCCAGAGGGTGAGGCCACATTGTACGCGGCGAGGGCCGTCGGGAGTAGCAGCCAGACGAGTGCACACGTTGGCGCCTGCGAGATTGACTCTCCGCCAGAATCGGCAGAACGCCGGGGGCGGGCACATGCTCCCGCTGGAAAACACGGAGGCGTGGGCGAAAGAGATTGTGGAGTTTTTGGGATAAAGGCCCTGCGGCGAATGGTCCGTCCGCGCCAAGAATCGCGTCGCGCCTTACGACCATAAGGTTGGTTTCTAGCAACGGTGGCACCGGGCGACAGCAACGTGGTAGCCTTCCGCCGCCGGGTGGCCAACCCGGCAAGAAACGGGGCTTCAAGCCATGAAACCGCGAACGATGATTCCGCTCTTGTTCCTTGCCACCCTCCTGGCCCTTGGCGCTTGCGGTGGGGACGACGACAAAGAAGTCATCCCAACACCCAGCGTCATTCCGGACCAACTCGTCGGGAAGCAACTGCCTGAAGCCATCGGCGACAACTTGACCGGCACCGGAACAGCGAAGTTGCGTAGCTTCAAAGGCACACCAATGGTGGTCCCGATATGGCTTAACGCTTGTCCCGACTGTCAGAAGGCGATGCCAGAACTCCAGTCGCTCGCCGGCCGGCTTACCTCGGTGAAGTTCGTTTCGTTAGCGATTGACGACAAGAAGGCCAACGGAAGCGGGCCCAAAGGCTACGAGACACCGAAGGCTTTCGTGAATACTGCCGGGATCACCATGCCTGCCCTGCTTGTAGCGCGGGCGGAACTGGACGCGGCATTCAATCTGTATCGCATTCCGACAGTTTTTCTTGTGGACTCCTCGGGAGTGATCGTCAAGGCGTTCGTGTGGCCGTTTACAACGGCTGAAATCGAAGCAGCAGCAGTTGCCCTGAAGTAGGCGCGGCGTCCGAAGGTGTAGGCTGGGCCGGCAAAGCGCCTGATTCTGACCTCCGACCAAGACCCTAAAGGAGTCACCCGATGAGTGACCTGATCGACCAACTTATAGCCAACCCAGGACTCTATTCGGGCACCCAGGCCGACCCAACCGCCAGCCACCCGTCGGGCTCCGTCGCCCGAATCGTCGTCACTGCGCTTCCGGGTGGGTCAGGCGTCTCCATGGATTACGAGGTCCTTTCTCCCGAACGAGGCCGTGTCCACTTCGAACACGCTGTGCTCGCCCGGACCTCTCGCGGCATCGTACTCATAACGGCCCACGACCACGCCAGCGTGGCCACGGTCATCTCGGAAGCGGAACCGGGCTTCTTTCCCGCTGATGGCGGTGATGCTCCATTCCCGATGGCCATCCGCCTCGAAGTTCCGGCGCCGGGCAAACTCGTCTACTCCTGGTCTTACGGCTCTCCCGGCGAAGATCTTGTCGTTCGCGACGTGGGCACGCTCGCACTCGTCTGATTCACGCTTTCAGTCGAGCCTCAGCTACTCCCCAACGCACTTGTCCGTGCGCGGAGCACGGCTGACCACCACTTGTCCCGGTTCGCTTCGCCTTCGTCGGGCCGGAAGTAGAGAACCGCAGGCGATCCGTCGTTGCAAGAAGCGAGCGGAAACGCGGTAAGTTCGTGAGCCTGGAGATCACCGCCTCCCCCGCTCGGGTTCGCACGAACCGCAGGCTCGCGACAACTGAGCGCGTCCGCGATGCTGGGGTCCAGCGTCACGGGCTGGGGAGGAGGTGTCGCGCCATCTTCGTTCGAGTCGTCGTCGGCGCAGGCGAACATCGCCAGGGCCGCGGCAGCAACGACCAGCAAGAGCAGTGTTCGCATGGCCGCGGACTATATCAGCAAAGGATTTTGAGTGTGCTGCCGAGACGCGTGGTCAGCCGCCCGGTTCCACCAGTCCCGACTCATACGCGAACACAACGACGTGAACACGGTCGCGAAGGTCCAGCTTCCGGAGAATATGAGCGACGTGACTCTTGACCGTGGTCTCGCTGACGAACAATGCGGTCGCAATTTCTGCGTTGGTCCGGGCAGCAGCAATGAGACGGAGGACTTCCAGCTCGCGCTCGCTTAGCGTCGATACGAGGACCGACCCACTTTCCGGCGCGGGCCTCTTGAGGAATCGCTCGATGATCCGTTTCGTGACGGTCGGCGCGAGCAGCGAGTCACCCCGGAACACATTGCGTATGGCCGCAATCAGGTCTTCACGCGGCCCATCCTTCAACAAGAAGCCGCTGGCTCCCGCCTTCAACGCCTCATAGACGTAGGAGTCCAGGTCAAAGGTAGTGAGGACAAGAACTCGGGTCCGCCGCCCACTGGCGCAGATTCTTCGCGTAGCTTCGATACCGTCGAGCCGGGGCATCCGAATGTCCATGACAACGACGTCAGGCTGCAGTTCCCGCGCACGGGCCACGGCTTCGATGCCGTCCCCTGCCTCACCCGCGACATCAAAGTCCGGCTGCGTTTCGAGAATCGCGCGGAAGCCCTGGCGTACCAGTGTCTGATCGTCCACGACCAGGATCCGAATCATCGGTTCGACCCCAGCGGAAGGGTCACCGCGACTTCGAAACCTCGCTCCGCACGCGGACCGGCCCGAAAGGTACCGCCGTACATCGTCGCGCGCTCCCGGATTCCGATGAGTCCGTGACCAAACGCGATCGGCATCGACGGTGAGGCAGAACCGTTATCGATGACTGTCAGTTCGAGCCGGTCGCGGCAGCTAAGGATAAACACGCTTGCAACCTGGGCGCGACCATGCCTCAAGGCATTCGTCAGCGCCTCCTGCGCGATGCGATAGGCGGCGACGCTGATCCCGACGGGCAGTCCGGACAACTCGCCTGATATTTCGAGTTCTACCCGGAGTCCCGACAACTCGAACGACGCCTGCAATTGCCGTAGCTCCCCAATTTCCGGTTGCGGCGAAAGCGGCCCCAGGTCGTCATAAGTTCGCAGCAGTCCGAGCAATGTCCGTAACTCCCTGAGCGCCTGCCTTCCTGTGGCTTCGATCGCGACGAATGACTCATGAGCCCTTTCGGGGTTGCGTGCAATCAGTCCGTCTCCGGCCTGGGACTGAATCACGATCGTCGTGACAGCGTGTGCGACGATGTCGTGGAGTTCTCGTGCGATCCGACCGCGCTCCTCAGCAACGGCGATTCCGACAAGCTCGTTCCGAGCGTTCTCTAACTCGGCGGCCCGGGCCGCCAACTTGCCAACGTCACGCTGACGCGTCTGGACCAGCCGACCCGCCACCCAGATGCTACCGAAGAAAATGGAGGCGAACGCGACATTGGCCGGGTCGGTCTGTCGTGGCTGGATCGCGACTATCTGCATGACTAGTCCGGCCAGTGCCCATTGCCAACTTAGCCGAGACGCCATCGTGTAGGTCGCGAGGAGCTGAGCTGCAAGGATTGATAGTGCTCCGCTCGGTGCCACGATCACCGCTCCCGGGAGCACGGCCAATGCCACAGCCATGCCCGACGCTAACGGCGCGCGTTCGCGAAAGGCCAGTGGGAAGAATACGGGCAGAGCCAGGGCGGCCCGAAGCCCTCGACTTTCCGGGTCGTTGCTTACTCCGACGGCGAGTTCCGGGAGCCAAATTTCAAGTTGGGAGTACGCCACAAGAAACGCGACAAGCAACCAGTCCCGGTATGTGGTTCGCACAAAGGCAGGAACTCGATTCCACGTTGGCTTGTCCATTCAGTCAGACGTTAGCCGTTCGCTGCTATCTCTGTCATCCACACGGTGGCTGGATGGTGGGTCTGCGAATCGTCCCTCCGGTGTTCGCGATTCATCCGGCCGGAGGATGGCTTGTCCAGGCGGTCGGTGAATGATTCAGACATCCCTCATGGAGTTATCGCATGTACAGAAACGCAGCCATTTGCCTTGGTATTGGGGCGCTCGTGGCTCAACTCGGTTGGATCGACCCGCTGTTCATCCCGCTCGCGCTGCTGGCGCCGCCATCGTCGGGCTTCATCGGCCGCTGGCGAGGATTGGAGTGGCGATGGATCGCCCTTACCTGGATACTCGTAGGGTTGTCGATGTTGGTCAGCGACTGGATCGTGAACAACGAGGATCAACTCTTCCATGCAGTGCTTGGAATCCTGATGGCTCTGTTAAGCGGCGTGGGCTTCCTCGCTGCGAAGCTCACCCTGAAGGGGCCGCCCCGGCTTACCGCAGGAGCGTGATCCCTCGGTGGGAAGGGGGGCCGCAATCCGGCCCCCTAAACCTCGACCACCAGCTTATCCAGCCCGCGGAAGCCGGGGACTGTCTTCCAGACGAGTTCCTGCGCCGGCATGCTCAGGTTCGGGAAGCGGTCGAGCAGCGTGAGTACGCCGATCTGGGCTTCGAGCCGGGCGAGCGGTGCGCCGAGACAATAGCGCCGTCCGCCGCCGAAGGCGACGTGGTCGATGTCTTCACGGGTGATGTCGAACGTGTGCGGGTCCTTGTGCAGGCGGGGGTCGTAGTTCGCCGCGCCCAGGGCAACGGTAATCGACTGGCCCTGGTGCATCGGGCAGCCGGCGATTTCGCGGTCGTCCACGGCGATACGTCCGGAGAAGGTGACTGGCCCCTCGAAACGCAGCATCTCTTCGACGGCGTTGATGATGAGCGAAGGGTCGTCGCGCAGTTTCTGCACCTGGTCCGGGTTCCCGAGCAGGTTCTTCATGCCGTTCCCAAGCAGGTCGGTGGTGGTGACGTTTCCGGCGCCAAGGAGCAGGCTAACCATCGAAACAACCTCCTCGTCGTTGAAGAAGCTGCCGTTCTCTTCCGCGTTGAGGAGGCCGGTGATCAGGTCATCTTTTGGCTCGGCCCGGCGAGCGGCGATGGCATTGTGGAGGTAGGCTTCCAGCGCTTCGCGGGCGACCTTTGCCTGGCGCTGCTGTTCTTCGGTTGCGAAGGGGTCGAAGCCCGCGGCGACGCTGGCGTCGGTCCAGCGCTTGAAGTCGGCCTGGTCTTTCGGGTCCACACCGAGCATCTCGGCGATGACGATGGTCGGGTACGGCTGG
>JANPDX010000396.1:0-2636 GCA_031431695.1 Dehalococcoidia bacterium | reverse complement strand
CAGGCTGAGGTACCACGCGAGCCCGACCGGCAACGCGTCCTCTTCCATCATGAACCCGGTAGTGTGGCTCACCGGTCGACTGTCAACGTCGGTTCCGGCCTTCCCGGACCCGAGAAACGCAAAAGCGCCCGGCACCTTCTGGAGGTAACGGGAGAAGTCCTCCGCCCCCATCGCTGCGGCGTACTCCCGAGCGACGGTATCCGCGCCCAGCACGCGCTCGGCTGCCCTGGCTGCCAACTCGCTCATGCTGGGATCGTTCGTCGTCACCGGGTAGCCCCAGACATATTCCATGGAGTAGCTACCACCCCAGGCACTTGTGACGCCTTTCGTGACCGCATCGATTTCGCGGTTGAGCGACTTCCGCACATCATCACTAAATGCGCGCACGGTCCCCGTCAGTCGCGCGGTATCGGGAATAACATTCTCCTTCGTCCCAGCCTGCAGCGTTCCGATAGTGATGACGGCGGGCTCCATCGGATCGATCCGTCGACTGACGATCTGGTGCAACGAGGACACCAGCTCGGCAGCCATCTGAATCGGATCAATCGAACGGTGCGGAGCGGCACCATGCGCGCCCTTGCCCGTTATCTCGATCCGAAAGGTATCGCTCGAAGCCGCTCGTGGCCCCGGCGCAATGACCATGTTCCCGACATCGACGCGCGTTCCCTGGTGCAGTCCGAACACCGCATCAACGCCATCGAGGCAGCCGGCCTCGATCAACTCGATCGCACCGCCGGGAGGGAACTCCTCGGCGTGCTGGAACAGGAACACAATTCGGCCCGGGACGTCCTCCTGGACCGACTTCAGTGCCCGCGCCGCAGCCAGCAGGATGGCCGTATGCGCGTCGTGCCCGCAGGCGTGCATGACGCCGGAGTTCTGCGAACGGAACGCAAGGCCGTTCTTTTCTTCCACCGGCAGCGCATCCGTGTCCGCCCGCAAGGCTATTGTCGATCCCGGCTTGCCGCCTTCGAGGACTGCCCAGAGGCCCGTCCCGGCCGGTCCAACGCCGGTTCGCGGTGAGTACCCGGCTTCAACCAGCACGCTCTCGATGAGCTTCGCGGTTTGCTTCTCCTGGAAGCTCAGTTCGGGGTGCTGATGAATCTGGCGCCGCGTTGCCACCACGAACTCCCGCTGTGCATCCACCAGTTCCCAGATTCGATCTCGGTCCATATCAACGCCCTTTCCGGCCCCACGTGCCCGGTGGCCGCCGATACTACCTGAGCGTCAGGTACAACGCACGCAGTCCTGATCCGCGAAACCTGCTAACTTTTCCACCGATGTCCGCCCTCAACGACGTTACCGTCCTCGAAATCGCGACAGGTGTCGCCGGGCCCTACTGCGGAAGGCTCCTCGCCGACCTCGGTGCGCAGGTAATCAAGGTGGAAGACGGCGAAGGCGACCCGCTCCGTTCCGCTTCCCCGCTCGTCAACGGCGAGAGCGCGTTCTTCAACTACATCAACGCCGGTAAGCTGGGGATCCAGGCCGAGGCGGGTTCGCCGGCACTCGATTCGCTCTTCCCGAACGCCGACATCGTGATCCACGACCTGCTCGGCCCGCAGGCTGAAGCAATGGAGGCGGCCATCGCGGCAGCGAATCCCGCTGCGGTCATCGTTTCGGTCACACCCTACGGTCGAAGTGGCCCGCGTCACGCGTGGCAGGCCACGCCGTTCACGGAATGGGCGACGAGCGGATTCTTCTACTTCGCCGGCGATCCCACTCGCGAACCACTTTCGCTACCGGGCCACCAGGCCGAGTTCCACGCCGGACTTCACGCCGCCATCGCCGCACTCGCGGGGCTCTGGCACGCTCGCGAAACTGGCGACGGTCAGCGGATAGAGATTTCACACCAGGAAGCCTGCCTCTCCGACCACTCCTGGCTCACCTCCATGTGGACTCACATGGGCCAGGTGCAACGGCGCACGGGCAGCCTCTACGCGAAGTGCGCGGATGGCTGGGTCTACCTCTTCAACCTTGTTCCCTACCCAAACCTCTTCTTGCTGATGGAGCGGTTCGACCTGTTCGAGGACGAAGAACTCCAGCAACCCATGAACTGGGTTGGCCGCTTCGCCGAAGTCTTCGCCGCCTTTGGAGAGTGGTGCGCCACGCGCACCAAGCAGGAGGTCTACCACGCCTGCCAGGAGCTCCGGGTCGCTGCCTCACCGGTCAATGACATGGCCGACGTTGCCGCGAGCGAGCAACTCCTTTCGCGAGAATGGTTTCGAACAGTCGAAGCGGGTGGCCGATCGTTCCGGGCCCCCGGATACCCGTACAAGCTCACCAGGACCCCCTGCCACACCCCCTTCGGCGCACCGAAACTCGGGCAGCACACCGGGTCCGTCCTCTCCCCCACCTTCGCCTGGGCGACCGCGGCAATCCGCAATCCGCAATCCGCAATCCACAATCCACAATCCGGCCCCCTCTCGGGCCTCCGCCTGATCGAAATCACGGCAAACTGGGCCGGCCCTATCGCCGGGCGCCACTTCGCCGACCTTGGTGCTGATGTCGTCAAGATCGAACTCCAGACCAAGCCCGCCACCCGCGCCATCATCTATCCCGGCGACGACGTTTGGCCCGACTTCTTCAACCGCAGCGGCTACTTCAATAAGCTGAACCGTAACAAGCGCGGCATCGTCCTG
>JANPDX010000395.1:0-1905 GCA_031431695.1 Dehalococcoidia bacterium | reverse complement strand
TCCGGAGTGATGGCATCGAGCACCGACAGCGCGTCGCGAACGTCGGCGTCCCAGCTGTAGAGGGCCGCATGATCCGAATCGCCATGTCCCCGGTGGTCCCAGCCGATCACGCGCCAGCCGGCTTCCGCCAGGAGCGGGGCGAAGACATCGAACGTCCCGGCGAAATCCGACCCGCCGTGGACGAGGAACAGCGGCGGGCCATCCGCGGGCCCCCACTCGCACACAGCAATATGAACGCCGTAAGAATCCACCCACTGGTGGCGCGCCGGGCGCTTCGCTCCGGGATACGTCGCGAACGACGACGCTTCGACCATAGGACTGGTCATCGCAGAGCCTCCGCAAGGCACATCTCGCTGGAATGTTCAGATTTTGGAGCGGGCGGCGGGAATCGAACCCGCGCCTCAACCTTGGAAGGGTCGCGCGCTACCATTACGCCACGCCCGCCCCGGAAGACGGTCAGCCACTGGGCTAACTCAGGTATCCTACCATCCCTCGCCGCTTCGTTCCTTCCCGTTCGCCCCTTACCATGCCCTCAATGCGAGAAATTCGTCGCGTCTTAATCGTCGAGCCGTTCGAAGGCGCCCGCTGGCGAAGCATCACCGCCTATTCGTCCTCGCTCCGCGAAATGCTTCTCGGCGCCGGGGTGGAAGTGGAGGTCGCGTCCGCTCCGTGGTTCAACCCCCCGTCGCTCGTGCGTGCCACTCGAAATCGTTGGTGGGCCCAGCCACAGTTCCGCGATGCCGCGGCCGGGAAGTTCGATATCGTCCATCTGACCGACCACGCACTCGGGCATCACGCCTCGCGGTTTGCCCGCTCTTCCGCCACGGTCGTCACCTGCCACGACGTGATGCCGTTCACGGTCCCGGGTTACTACGCCAACCGCCGCGAGTCCATGGTCAAGAAGGCTTTTCTCCGGCACGCATACCACGGCCTGAAAAACGCGCACGCCGTGGTCGCGGTTTCGGAATACACGCGGGCCGAACTGAGCGACCGGTTCGGCCTTCTGGAACGCGTGGCCGTCGTCCCGAACGTTGTCCGTCCAGCGTTTGTCCCTCACGAACCGCATCGTGCCGAGCAACTCCTGGCCGAATCAGGGGTCGTTCTGCCTGCCGGTCATCGCATTCTTTCGGTCGGCAATGACCGCGCCTACAAGAACCTACCGGCCCTCATCGAGGCCATGTCCCGGCCCGCCCTCTCGGAAGTGTTGCTGCTGCGTGTTGGTCCGAATTTCGAAGGCCCACTCAACCGTCGCGCCGCCGAGCTCGGCGTGGCGCCGAGGCTCCACTCCATCAAGGCTCCAACGGACGAAATTTTGGCCCTGGTCTACGGGGCCGCGTCTGTCCTCGCCCAGCCGAGCCTCGCCGAAGGCTTTGGCATTCCGGTCGTCGAGGCCATGGCTTGCGGCCTTCCGGTAGTAGCTTCGGATGGCGGCGCTCTGCCAGATGTCGTCGGGGATGCGGGCGTTATCGTCCCGCTCTTCGGCGCGGACTTCCCGGGACGTCTTGCGAGCGCCCTTGGCCAGGCGCTCGCCAATCGTGCCGAACTGTCCAAAAGGGGGCTCGGTCGCGCCGCCGAATTCACACCTGAGGTGGTCTTGCCACGGATGCTTCAAGCCTATCGCCAGGCCATCGCCAACCGCGGTTTGTCTCACGATGGATCCTCGCTCGGTCGCCCAACCGCGATACACGGCTAGTATGGGCAGGTGGGAATTGCCACTGGCAGCCTTATCGCGCTGACGTTCCGCGTCTTCGACATCTTCCTCTGGGGATTCATCAGCGTTCTCACGGCGCGCACCCTGAGCGTCGAGGAGCGCGGACTTTACGCGACTGCCATTGTCATCTCTTCGGCAGCCAGCGGAGTCATCAGCCTCGGTTCCGCGACCGGCTTCTTCGTATCCAACCAGAA
>JANPDX010000394.1:0-1841 GCA_031431695.1 Dehalococcoidia bacterium | reverse complement strand
GACGCCCTGGGCGTTTATTTGGTATGTTAACTCAATACCTTAAACCTCAAAATTTTTTGTCGGCAATTTTTTCCCCACGAATATTTAACCCCCTCCCCCGCGGCGTGGGTCGAGGGGCCGGGGGTGAGGGCTCAGTGGCGGAAGTGCCGTGTCCCAGTTAACACCATGGTGACGCCGTACTTGTTGCAACAGTCGATGCCTTCCTGGTCGCGCACGGAACCGCCCGGGTGGACGATCACCGAGACGCCGGCCTGGCAGGCTTTTTCGATGGAGTCGCCCCAGGCGAACGGGAAGAATGCGTCGCTGGCGAGGACCGAGCCTTTTACTTCGTTGCCCGCTTTTTCCATGGCGATCTCCACGCTCTTCACTCGGTTCGGCTGGCCGCTGCCCATGCCAAGCAACCGGCCGTCCTTCGCGACCGTGATGGCGTTGCTCTTCACGTGTTTCACGCAGCGCCAGGCGAACTTCAGGTCTTCCATCTCCTGCACTGTGGGCTGGCGTTCGGTGACCACCTTGAACTCAATGTCTTCGGGGGTGCGGTCGTCGCTGTCCTGGGCGAGCCAACCGCCGCCGACCTGCCGGTAGGAGCGGCCACCAGGCTTGTGCGGCTGCGCCTCGAGGATGCGGAGGTCCTTGGATTTTCCCTTCAGGATCGTGAGCCCCTCCGGGGTGTACCCCGGCGCGACCACGATCTCGTAGAACATGCGCGTCTCACCGTCGTTCGGGTTACGGAATTCGCGCAGCTCCTTCGCCAACGTTTCATCGACCACCCGGTTGAAGGCGACGATGCCGCCGAAGGCGCTGGTTGCGTCGGCGCGGACGGCGAGGCGGTATGCCTCAAGCATGTCCTCGCGGGTGGCGACACCGCAGGGGTTGGTGTGCTTCACGATGACACAACTCGGACCGGTGAAGTCGTTCACGCAGTTCCAGGCGGCGTCGGCATCGAGGTAGTTGTTGTAGGACATCTCCTTGCCGTGATGCTGCACCGCGGACGCGATGCCGCCGCGCCCGTGCTCTTTCAGCGAATCATCGGCGTAGAAGGCGGCGGCCTGGTGCGGGTTTTCGCCATAGCGGAGCTCCTGCGAAAGCCGCATCGGGATGGTCAGTGATTCCGGAGTCTCGCCGGGGTGGGCTTGCTCGTGCAGCCATTCGGAAACCGCCGAGTCATAAGCGGCGACGTGGGCGAAGGCCTTGTACGCCAGGTGCAGCCGCGTTTCTTTCGAGACCGTGCCAGCCTGCAGATGTTCCAGCACCGGGCCGTAGTCATCCGGGCTGACGACCACGATGACGTCGCCGTGGTTCTTCGCCGCAGCCCGGAGCATCGTCGGGCCACCAATGTCGATATTCTCGATGCCTTCTTCGAAACTCACGCCGCCGGGCTTCGTGACGGTGGCGACGAACGGATAGAGGTTGTTGCAGACGAGGTCGATGCCGCCGATGCCATGCTCGGCCAGGGCGGCCATATGCGCCGGCAGGTCGCGCCGGGCGAGAATGCCGCCGTGGACGACTGGATGGAGCGTCTTCACGCGGCCGTCGAGCATCTCCGGGAAGCCGGTGATGTCTTCGACCTTCCGCACCGGGATGCCGGCCCTTTCCAGCGTGGCGAAGGTCCCGCCAGTGGAGACGATCTCCCAGCCCAGGGCAACGAGCCCGCGGGCGAAGTCTTCGATAGCAGTCTTGTCGTAGACACCAAGTAGAGCTCGCACGGGCCACCTCCGGGTGTTCAGGACTGAGGTGAAAGGACTGAGGACTGAGGCCCCGGCCTGTCGCCCCAGCGGGGACGAAAAAGGCCCCGGCGCGAGATATGCGGCGAGACCTTCGGCCCAGGCGAGCGACCATGC
>JANPDX010000393.1:0-3540 GCA_031431695.1 Dehalococcoidia bacterium | reverse complement strand
CGCGCGCATGGCTTCCACGTCTTTGCTGAAGCCGAAGGTGCGGGCGCGGGCAATGTCACGCTTGTAGCGGCCCGAGCCCATGTCGAAGCTGACGCGCTGGCCCGTGGCATTGACAGCGGGGTGGTTGAACTCGATCTCGAAACTCAGTACATAACCGTGGTGCGGCTCGAGCTTGGCCCACTTCAGATTGGAGTTCCGCGTGTTCCTCGCCCAGGAGCCGATGAGGCTCCTTGCGCGACACCGTGGGTGATCCCGAGAGCTTTGGTTGCAGAGCAGGCATTTCTAGATCCACGCCATGAAATATTTGTGTTACCGTTCCAAACATAACATTTAATCCGCATCTGCGCCGGGGTAACTGCGCACTTGCGGATTTTTTTTTCACTGGGCATGGCAAGATTGTGCTATAAAGAAGCGTTCCGTTGATAGGCTCGAAGAGCGTGCTGGCGTTCACCAAACGGGTACGCCGGTCCCATTTGGCATTGCTGTTGAAATGAAGCCGGCGCCTGCCCGCCCTGTAACACACCATACGGTGAAGACCATGCCGGAAAAATCTTCCAGCCGTTCCAGAAGAAAACTTGGCGCTTATGAACTGCTCAAAAGGCTCGGCCAGGGCAGCATGAGCGAAGTGTTCAAGGCGCGCCATACTGCCACCGACCAGATCGTCGCCGTCAAAATCGCTTCCAAGGCGGTCGCCAGCGATCCGCAATTGTGCAAGCGCTTCGAGCTGGAATACACGCTCGTCTATCCCCTCAGCCATCGCAGCCTCGTGAAAGTTCTCGACTACAGCGAGCAGGACGGGATTCCCTTTCTGGTCATGGAGTACGTTGACGGCCCCAGCCTGGCGGAACACATCGCCAAGCAGACTTGCCTGAGCGAGCACGAAACGCTGTCGGTCCTGCTCCCCGTCGCGGATGCGTTGACCTACCTGCACGGCAACAAGATCGTTCATCGCGATATCAAGCCATCCAATATCCTCATGACTTCCGACGGCAGGGTGAAACTGGCCGACCTGGGTCTCGTCAAGGACCTCGACTCCGCCAGTCCGCTGACGAGGACCAAGATGGCCCTGGGGACTCTGCAGTTCGTTTCCCCGGAGCAGTTCAACGACGCCGGCGCCGCGGATCCGCGCAGCGACATCTATTCCCTGGCAGCGACCATTTACATGGCGCTGACCGGCGACTTTCCCTTTGGCAAAGGGACCATGGCGAAAGTGATGACGCGAAAGCTGACGAACCAATTTGTCGCCCCCAGTCAAAAGCTCCCGAAACTTCGTCCCGCCGTGGATGCCGCCATCCGCATGGCGATGCACGCGGATCCCAAGTTTCGGCCCGCATCGGTCAGCGAGTTTGTCGCCCTCTTGACCGGCTGGAAGAAATATCCCGCGGACATCGAGCTGCCTGGCACTGCCGTCGAGGCCGCCCCCGCGGCCACGGCGGTTGAGAGAGCGAAGGAAGAGCGCCGCAAGGATCCGCGCTATGAACTCCACGTGATCGGTAGTTGCCGCATCCCCATCGAGGTTGGAGGCCAGCCCTGGGTGTCAGCGGTCATTGACATTTCGAAGTCCGGAGCATGCTTGCAGGCGAAGCGGCGCTTTGAGCTTGGCAGCATCGTGGAGATTATGTTCTCGGCCGCTCCCAACGAAAGCGTCTCCAGCCAACTGGCGCGTGTGCGCTGGCACAAGGCCGCCGCGGACAAGACTTGGCAGCATGGTTGTGAGTTTGTCAATGCGGTGGCGGCGCCGGATTTGGAGACCATCCTGGAGAGCCTGGCTGACAAGACGAAGATGCAATGAGTGAGGACGAAGTCAAGAGCGAAGAGTCCAGAGTCGAGAGCGAAGAGGAAATCTCGACTCTTCGCTCTGGACTCTTCGCTCTCGACTGGAAGCGGAGAGGGCGGGATTCGAACCCGCGGTAGGGTGTGACCCCTACAACGGCTTAGCAAGCCGCCGCGATCGGCCACTCTGCCACCTCTCCGGGATACCCATGTATCCTCCGCGTTCAGTCTACTCATTGGCGCGGACGAGGGCAAGATTTTCCACCGGTTTCGCTGTATCGATCGTTTCCCGCACGTCGCCACAAGCTGCCAGCTTGTGCGCTTGCAGCGCCTCGGTAAAAGCACACAAGCTGGCAGCTTGGGGCTACGGTGGAATCCGCGGGTACACTTGTATCCCGGCCCTTGACAACGCCCGCCGACTCGAAGAAGATATCATCTGCGATCCCGCCTGTTTCTTTCACCCAATGCTCTTCTTTCCCCAAGGACCGCCATGCGACGTTGGCAACCGTTCCTGTTGGTTTTCTTCGTTTCTTGCGCCGCCAATGCCACCGCGTTCGGCCAGCCTCCCGGCACGGTCGATTTTCAGCGCGACATTCGTCCGATCCTCGCCAACCGCTGCTTCAAATGCCACGGGCCCGCCAAGCAAGAAAGCGGCATGCGCCTCGACACGCGTGAAGGCGCCATGAAGCGAAAGGCCGTCGTGCCCGGCAAGCCCGACGCGAGCCGGCTGCTCGAGCGCGTCCTGGCCGAGACCGAGGAACGCATGCCTCCCGAAGAAGCGGGCGATCAACTCAAGCCCGCCCAGATCGAGCTCTTGAAAAAGTGGATCGCGCAAGGGGCCGAGTACAGTCCGCACTGGGCGTTCACGAAGCCGAAGCCCGCGCCGTCGCCCAAGGTGAAGGACGCCAAGTGGGTCAAGAATCCGATCGACGCGTTCATCCTCGCACGCCTGGAAAAGGAGGGGCTGACGCCGTCGCCCGAAGCCGACGCGCACACGCTCATCCGCCGGGTCACTCTCGATTTGACCGGACTGCTCCCCACGCCGGCCGAGACCGACGCTTTCGTCAAGGACTACACCTCGGCACCGAGTATTCGCGACGCGGCCCTGGAGAAGCTCGTCGATCGCTTGCTCGCCTCCCCGCACTACGGCGAACGGCAGACACGCCATTGGCTCGACCTCGCCCGTTACGCCGAGAGCGAGGGCTTCAAATCGGACGAGACGAGGCCGAACGCCTGGCGCTATCGCGACTACGTCATCAAGTCCTTCAATGAAAACAAGCCGTATGACCGGTTCGTGAAGGAGCAACTGGCCGGCGATGAACTCTTTCCCAACGATCCTTGGGCTCGAGTCGCCACGGCCTTCAATCGTCACTATCCGGACGAGAGCAACGCGCGGGTGTTGGCCCAGCGCCGGCAGGAGATTTTGGACGACATTACCGACACGGTCGGGGCCACGTTTCTCTCGATGACCTATGGCTGCGCCCGTTGCCACGACCATAAATTCGATCCGATTCTGCACACTGATTACTACCGGCTGCAGGCGTTCTTTGCGAATACCTCGGCTGACGACCAGATCTCGATGATCCCGCCGGACGCGCTGCAGCTTTACGAGGCTAAGCGAGCGAATTGGGAGAAAACCTCGCAACCGGTGCGGGACAAGATCGTGGCGCTGCTGGCGCCCCAGAAAGCCGCGATTCTGAAAGAGTTCGTCGATAAGTATCCACCCGAGATTCAAGCGGTGATCACCAAGGCGCCCGCTGACCGCAG
>JANPDX010000392.1:0-14371 GCA_031431695.1 Dehalococcoidia bacterium | reverse complement strand
CCTGTCGGGATAGTCATGGTGGTCCGAGACCCTGGTCGGGATGGTTCCTCGGACGTCTCCATCACTCCGTTCTCCCAGCGTCACATGGCGATTCTGGAGACCCTCGCGGCGCAGGCCGTCATCGCCATCGAGAACGCGCGGCTGTTCAACGAGTTGCAGGAGAGCAACCGCGAGACGACGCAAGCGCTCGAACGCCAGACCGCCACAGCCGAAGTCCTCGCCACCATAGCGAGCGCCACGACGGGCCTCGATGCGGTCCTCAACGGTCTCCTGGCGCGGGCGGCAGCGCTGCTGAACGCGGACGGTGGCGGCATCTCAGTCCTGGAGGGAGAGTTCGGGCGCCAGTTCCTTTTGAACGCACCCCCGGATCTCGACGCCAGTATTGGTCGTTACGCTCGAACAGCCGCCAATATGGAGCGACGTATGCCGCTGCAGCGCGCAGTCCGCGAGCGGACAACAGTCCAGTTTGCGGGCAGCTTCGAAGCCTTCGCCGCAGCGTACCCGGACCTCCCGTCGGGTACGCGAACCGGGCCTCGGGCAATGCTAGTCGTGCCATTCCTGCGCGACGACATGGCCTTGGGTGGCATTTGGGTGAACCGGTTCTCAGATACTCCATTCACCCCAGCGGACATCGCGACCCTCGAAACCTTCGCCGACCAGGCCGTCATCGCCATCGAAAACGCGCGGCTGTTCAACGAGTTGCAGGAGAGCAACGCTGGGCTGGCGACATCGCTGGAGCGGCAAGCGGCGGTCGCGACGGTTCTCGAAGCAGTCGGCAACGCGCCGACCGACCTGCAAACCGTCTTCGACCGCATCGTCGAGGCCACCCCGCGCCTCTTCGGCGGCGAAAACGCGAACCTCTGGCTGCTGGAGGGAGATCACCTGCGCGTGGTGGCAAACTGGGGTCCTTCTGGCCACGCTTACCCGCGGCCAACCATAACGCGCGACGAGATGCCACCGACAATGCGACGTGCCTTCGAGCAGCGGTCGCCGGTTCAGGGTCAAGCTGAATTGGCGACTGTCGAAGAATTCGACCCTGGTACTGCCGCGATCATGCGTGAGCGAGGCCACGCATCGATCTCTGCCTTGGTCGCGCCTTTGCCCTCGGCGAACGGTGATCCAGTGGGGCTACTGATTACCCGCCGTGAAGGTCTTGTTCCCTACAGTGACGCCGATATCGCCCTCGCCGGCACTTTCGCACGGCAGGCCGTGATTGCCATCGAGAACGCACGCCTCTTCCGCGAGCAGCAGGAAGCGGTCGAGCAGCTCACGGCGAGTGCGGAGGTACTGGAGATCGTCTCTAAGTCCCCGACGGACCTGCAGCCGGTAGGTCAGGCGATAGCGGACCGCGTGGTGACCCTCTGCCAGGCGGAATATGTTGCGATCTATCTGCTCGACGGCGACTCGTTAGACATCCTCGCACGTTCGCCAGCGTCGATGCACCCCAGGTTCCTGGATCGCGTCACGCTCACAAATGGCACGACCTCTGGTCGCACCGTCCTGGAGGGGCGAACGGTGGTGTACTCGGGAACACTTGGGGGCTACCTCGAAGAATTCCCCGAGACCGAGAGGTTGGGGCGCGAAACGCGACTAGACGACAGTTCAATGCGCGACCCCTCGACCCCGTCTCAGATGATGTCGGTGCCTCTCATCCTGGATGGGCGGGGGATCGGTGCCATCATCGCGAGTTCAAGGACAACTCGACCGTTCTCAGATTCCGAAGTAGCACTCCTCGAAACCTTCGCAGCTCAGGCCGTGATTGCCATCGAGAACGCACGCCTCTTCCGCGAGCAGCAGGAAGCGGTCGAGCAGCTCACTGCGACCGCGGACGTGCTTGCGGTTATCGCGGCTTCACCGACCGATATGCAACCGGTCCTCGACGTCATAGTCCAAAAGGCGAGCCTCGTGTGTCACGGTCACCGGACTTCGGTGTTCCTGGTTGAGCACGATTTCCTGCGTTTTGTGGCCGCGCACAACCTTTCTACAACAGCAGTAACGGCGCTTCTTGGTAGCACCTACCCGCTTTCGGACCGGCGATTCATCACGCAGGCGGTCCGCGAAGCGCGAACGCTCCAGGCCTACGGGCCGGTAGCAGAAACCGAACGCGACTACCCCGATGGGGCACGGCTCATGCGCGAAGCCGGGCGGACGTTCACGTCGGCCATTTTCGTGCCGTTGATGCGCGCCGGAGAAGCCATCGGCGTGATCCAGGTCCATCGGGACGACCAGAGTCGGTTCACGCCGAAAGAAATCACCCTCCTCGAAACCTTCGCCGACCAGGCCGTGATCGCGATCGAGAACGCACGGCTGTTCCGGGAGCAGCAGGAGGCGGTCGAGCAGCTCACTGCCTCGGCCGACGTCCTCAAGATCGTCAGCAGCTTCTCCGCCAGCCTCGACGGCGTTCTCAACGCCGTCGTCCAGCAGGCCGCCCGCCTTGCCGGCGCGGACCGCGCCATCCTCTTCCGCCTCGAAGGGGAGGAAGTGACGCCCGCCGCCTCGGTCGGGGCTGATGCTCTCGACCTCGTCCACGCCCTCGACCGCAACCGCCTCGGCGACCGCGCTCTGGTCGAATCGCGCACCGTCGCCTTCGCCGGCACGAACGAGCAGTTCGTCGCCGAGTTCCCGGGCTCGCCAGCGGGCCAGACGGACGGGACGAGCCGCCTCGCCGTGCCGATCCGCGGCACCGGGGGGGCGATCGGCGCGCTCGTGTTTGTCCGCGACCGGATCGACGCCTTCGACGCCCGCGAGACGGCCCTCGTCGAGACCTTCGCCGACCAGGCGGCGATCGCCATCGAGAACGCACGGCTGTTCCGCGAGGTGGAGGCGAAGACACTTCTGGCGGAACAGGCCAACGAAGCGAAGAGCTCCTTCCTCGCCACCATGAGCCACGAGATCCGTACGCCGATGAACGCGGTCATCGGCATGACCGGCCTCCTCCTCGACACGGAGTTGGCGAGCAGGCAGCGCGAGTTCGCCGAGGTCATCCGCGACAGCGGCGAATCGCTGCTGACGATCATCAACGACATCCTCGACTTCTCGAAGATCGAATCCGGACGTCTCGAACTGGAGGAGCAGCCCTTCCGCCTGCGCGAATGCGTCGAGAGTGCGCTCGACCTCGTCGCCCACCCGGCGGCGACAAAGGGCCTTGACCTCGGCTACTTGATGGACCCGCGCGTACCCGATGGCATCATCGGCGACGTCACCCGCCTCCGCCAGGTGCTCGTCAACCTCCTTGCAAACGCCGTCAAGTTCACGGACGAGGGCGAAGTTGTGCTCACCGTCGAAGCGAGGGCCGCGTCCGCCGGGGACCGGCCCCAGCTGCAGTTCGCCGTGCGAGACACCGGCATCGGCATTCCCGCGGACCGCATGGACCGCCTCTTCCAGGTCTTCAGCCAGGTGGATTCGTCGACTACCCGGCGCTATGGCGGCAGCGGCCTCGGCCTTGCTGTCAGCAAGCGGCTCTGCGAGATGATGGGGGGCGAGATGTGGGTAGAGAGCGAGGAGGGCAAGGGCTCGACTTTCTTCTTCACGCTCCGTGCACCGGAGGCAGCCGGCCTCCCGCGTGGCGAACGCAGCGGCGCCCAGCCGGAACTCGCGGGCAAGCGCCTGCTCGTCGTCGATGACAACCTTACGAACCGCCAGATCCTTTCGCTCCAGACACAGACATGGGGCATGCATGCGCGCGCTACTGCCTCACCGCGCGAAGCACTTGCCTGGATCGAACGCGGCGACCCCTTCGATCTCGCCATCCTCGACATGCACATGCCGGAGATGGACGGCCTCGCACTCGCGGCGGCCATCCGCGGGCAACGGGACGAGACGGCGCTGCCTCTCGTCATGTTCTCGTCGCTGGGACGCCCGGAGGCGGACGAAGCGCAACTCTTCGCAGCTATCCTCACCAAGCCGGTTAAACAGTCGAGCCTCTTCGACCTCCTGAACAGCGTCCTCGCATCGTCCGCGGGCGAGGCACCACGCTCGGAAGGGAAGCGAGGGCGGACCACTCCCGGCCCGTCCGTGGCCGCAAGCCACCCGCTGCGCATCCTCCTCGCTGAGGACAACAGCGTGAACCAGCAACTCGCGCTCCTCATCCTCGAAGGCATCGGCTACCGCGCGGACGTTGCCGGGAACGGGATAGAGGCTATCCAACAGCTGGCCTCGCATCCGTACGTCGTCGTGCTCATGGATGTCCAGATGCCGGAGATGGACGGGCTGGAGGCGACACGGCGGATCTGCGCGCGTTGGCCTCGGGGGGAACGTCCGCACATCATCGCCATGACGGCGAACGCGATGCAGGGTGACCGCGAAGCCTGCATCGCTGCGGGCATGGACGACTACCTGAGCAAACCCATCCGGGTGGACGAACTCGCAAATGCCCTGCTGAAGGCGCCACGTGGCGCGGTCCAGGCGCCACCAGCGTCGGGCTCGGCCCAGAAAGCCATCGACATAGAGCCGGTATCCGGGCCCGCGTCACTGCTGGAACCGGCGGCGATCGCGCGGCTCCGGAGCATCACCGGCGCGCGACAAGGCGCATTCGCTTCCTTCGTCGACACCTTCCTTGATAACGCGGGTACGCTCCTCTCCGACATGGAGACCCACGATGATTGGCCGGCGGTGCTGCGGGCTGCCCACACGATGAAATCCAACGCTGCGACGTTCGGCGCGACGGAACTGGCGGAACACTGCCGAGTCCTCGAGTCGGCCATGCGAGCGGGAGAGATCGCGCTGGTGGACGAGATGGTCCAGGGCGTCAAGCTTGCCCTCGAAGCCATTCGACCGGCGATACTCGCCCTCAAGGAAGGTTCGTGATGGAAGACGCCCATGCGGCGAGGGTACTCGTTGTCGACGATGACCCGCTCAACCGGATGATGCTCACCCTCGGCCTCGAAGAACAGGGGCATTCGGTCGTCCAGGCTGAGGACGGCCAGGCCGGGCTGGAACTGCTTGAGCAGGAGTCTTTTGACCTTGTAATCACAGACATCGAGATGCCGCGCCTCGATGGGCATGCGCTCCTCGACCGTCGTCAGGGCGCCGTTCGCTGGAATGCCACGCCCTTCATCGTCGTCTCAGGGGTCGATGAGATGGAGAGCATCGTGCGCTGCATTCAACGTGGCGCCGAAGACTACCTCCCGAAGCCCTTCGACCCGGTCCTGCTGGCCGCGCGGGTCGGCGCCTCGCTGGAGAAGAAGCGGCTGCGCGACAGCGAACACGCGCTGCTTGAGACCGTCTCGCGGCAGGCCGACGAATTGCGCGAATGGAACCTTGAACTGGAAGCGCGCGTCGCGGAGAAGGTCCACGAGATAGACCGGCTGGGCAAGTTGCAGCGCTTCGTCGCGCCGCAGCTGGCAGACATCCTGATGTCGGACCGGGACGGTGTGCTCGAGAGCCATCGTCGGGAGATTGCCGTGCTGTTCTGCGATCTCCGGGGGTTCACGCCGTTCTCCGAGACGGCCGAACCGGAGGATGTCATGGCCGTCCTCCGCGAACTTCATGAGGGCGTCGTGCCGCTTGTCTTCGCGCATGAGGGTACGCTGGCTCAGTTCACGGGCGATGGGATGATGATCATTTTCAACGACCCGATCCCATGCACAGACCCCGCCGTTCGGGCGGTCAACCTGGGTGTGGCCATGATCGAACGGGCGCGCGCGCTCGCCGAGGTATGGCGCAAACGAGGGCACGTCCTTGAGATGGGCGCAGGCGTCGCCTTTGGCTATGCCACCTGCGGGCGGATCGGCTTCGAGGGACGCTTTGAGTACACCGCAATCGGCCCGGTCGTGAACCTCGCTGCGAGGCTCTGTGGCGAAGCGCTCGGCGGTCAGCTCCTCGTGAATGAGCGGGTTCGAGGCATCATCGAAGCGACTCATCAGGTTGAGGATGTCGGAGTGCTTCATCTGAAAGGAATCGGCCGACCAGTCCAGGGCTACGCCGTGGCCGGCCCTTAGCCCGGCGGACAACACCATCCCCGTTTAACGTTCAGCCTCGTTTGCCACACTCTGGCGAGGTCCGTCGCGCCGTTACGTTCTGGTACCGTTGGTGGCGCCGGCGCCTACAGGTTCAGCAACCGGGCGAGTGACGCTTCCGGTTCCGTGAATCCCCTCCAGCTGTCCCAGGGGGATGCGCGGACCCGGTGACCAACCGGGCGACGGGGGAGGTCCGGATTCCGGATTCGAGCCAGGTCCACCGTCGATAACAACGCCTACGTGCCCAGCGTGACTTCGAGCGTGAGCGGTAAGCTGATTCCTTGGCCGCGTTCGAACACTCATGCCTATGTTCGTGAACTGGTGACGATGACTGTGCGGTGGTAGACGCCCGCCGCGTTGCGATCACCGCAGTCATCCGCATGACTGCACCGTCACACTGAAAACGTTGGAGGGCCGGAAGTTTCTGTTGGGGACGTCGCACCTGGGCCCTGAAGTGTCCCGAAAAGGCTCAAGCGTGGGCATTCGCGGCCGCCCACTCGGGCCAGCCGCCGTCGAGGCGATACGCCTCGAATCCGCGTTTTCTCAGCAAAGCGACGGCCTCGTCCGCGAAGAGACAATAGTCTCCGCGACAGTAGGCGACGATTGGCCGGTCGTGAGGTAGTCCTTCGATGCGTCGGGGCAACTCCTCGGGCGAAATAGAGATGGCGCCCGGGATGTGGCCCGCTTCGTATTCCAGCTCGGGTCTCACGTCGAGCAGAACGAGCCTGTCTGCGGCAAGTTCGGCGGCAAGGCGACTGTGGGACATTGGTTCACCGTCCGCGCCCTCGACGGCGAATAGCCGACTAATTTCCCGAATTTCCGGAAGTCGGCGTTCCGCAACACCGCGCAACGACAGCCAGAGCCGGAGTACGTCCGGGCCAGAGAGGCAGTAAATAACTCTGTTACCAGCGCGGTCCGCCTCAACGAGGTGGGCGGCACGAAGCACCTGGAGGTGCTGGGAGACGTTCGCAACCGACATCTCCGTCTCTTCTGCCAGGGCTTCCACGTGGCGCGGAGCCTGGGCGAGGAGGTCCAAAAGCTCAAGCCGCTTATCGCTCGCCATCGCCTGGGCGATCCGCGCGAACTCCGGGTAGATGCGCTTCTTAAACTCTCGGTGACCCATGTCGCCAATCCTACGACGGTCTACTCAATTGGAAAAGAGTTCAAGTTATCTATTGACAAGACGACTTCTACCGTTCATTCTCTCGCCATCGCTCTTGGGGGACGAGACGTATGGACAGTGCGCGGTCACGGCTAGAAGTTCATGGCTACGTTGGTGTTGGCGAACGAACGCTCGCCGACATTCAATTCGGGCTGCGATTCTCGCCCGCATTGTGCGCCATTGGCGTCGCAGCTGGGACCGCGCTGGCCTCGCCAGTCATTCTGCTGGCGATGATGCTGACCGCGATCCTCGGTTCCGCTACTCCGCGGCATCCGTTTGATTTGGTCTACAACTACGGCGTCCGACACCTGTTGGGGAAACCGGCGATCCCGCGTAACGCGGCGCCTCGCCGATTCTCGTGTGGCGTCGCCGCAGTTTGGCTGCTGCCAACGACTGGCGCGTTCATGGCTGGCTGGGCGATCCCCGGTTACATCCTCGGAGCAGCCATGGCGGGGATGGCTGCCTTCGTTGCTGTCACGCACATTTGCCTCCCGTCGCTTGTGTATACGCGCCTGTTTGAACGTGTCGGTCACGTCCCCGAGGTGTCGGTTCATGAAGCGTTCCATCGGCTCCAGTCGGGCGCGGTCCTGATCGACGTCCGCGACCACGACTTTTGGAGTGCTGGCCACGCCGAAGGTTCACGCCTTGTAGCAATGGACAAACTGCAGGAGGAGTACGGGCGGCTTGACGCAGACTCGACCGTGCTGGTGGTCTGCCAGGGCGGCGTTACCAGCCTCAAGGCTGCGAAGGTTCTCCGTGACGCGGGATTCCTCGGCACGTGTAGCGTCCGGGGCGGCATGGCTTTCTGGCTGCGAGCGGGGCTGCCGCTTGCCTCGAACGAGGCTCAGTGAAGATGGGTGTGCTGAGCCTGTCACCGGCACAAACGGGAACCGTGCGGTTGGGGCTGGGCCCGAACTGGCGGCAGTTCGTGCTGCTCGTCGCGGTGAACGCCTTCGTGGGCGGAATGGTCGGACTTGAACGGTCCGTGCTGCCGTTGATCGCAAAAGAAGAATTCGGCATCGCCTCGAAGACCCTTGCGGTCTCGTTCATCGCTACCTTCGGGCTCGCCAAGGCGGTCTCGAACCTGTACGCGGGGACACTCTCGGAACGGTTTACACGGCGGAAGGTGCTCATCGCTGGTTGGCTTTTCGGTCTTCCTGTGCCACTCGTGATCATCTTCGCACCGGACTGGGGTTGGATAATCGCCGCGAATGCGCTGTTGGGTGTGAATCAGGGTCTCGCGTGGTCCATGACGGTGAATATGAAAGTCGACCTCGTCGGCCGCGAGCGGCGCGGCCTGGCTCTGGGACTGAACGAAGCGGCTGGATACCTCTCCGTCGCAGCTGCCGCATTCCTCGCCGGAGTCATCGCCGATTCACGCGGTCTGCGCCCCGAACCGTTCTACCTGGGAATCGCCTTCGCTTCGATTGGCCTTGCGTTGAGTGTCCTGCTCGTGCGCGACACTGCGAAGTTCGTCCGGGCCGAAGCCGAGGCCCACGTTCAAGCCAGTCCCCGACGTTCGTCACTCAAACGCAGTTTTGCCGAAGCCACCTGGCGGCGTCCCTACCTTGTCGGCGCGAGCCAGGCCGGCTTCGTGAACAACCTGAACGACGGCCTCGCGTGGGGCATCTTCCCCCTTTTCTTCGTCAGTCGTGACCTCGCCCTGGATCGTGTCGCTGTGCTTGCTGCGCTGTACCCCCTCGTTTGGGGCGCGGCACAACTCGGTACGGGATGGGTGAGCGACGTCGTCGGACGTCTTCCCATGATCACCGCTGGCATGGTCTTGCAAGCGGCGGCCATTTCCATCGTCGGCTGGAGCGACACATACTGGCTTTGGCTCGCTGGCGTCGTGCTCCTCGGTCTCGGCACGGCCATGGTGTATCCAACATTGCTCGCTGCCATTGGCGACGCTGTCCACCCCTTCGAGCGAGCGACCACGATGGGCGTCTATCGATTCTGGCGAGATGCGGGAGCCATGACGGGTGCGCTGCTCGGCGGCATTCTTGCGGACCTGTTCGGGTTCGGCCTTGCGATACAGGTTGTGGCCACGCTAACCCTGGCTTCAGGGCTGTTCGCCGCTCTGTCAATGCGTGGCGGCGCCACCTCGGAGGTTCCCGCATGACCATCATTCCTTTCGTACACGAGGGCCTCGGCAACAGCTCTTTCCTCGTCGGTACTGGCGATGGCAACGCACTGCTTATCGACCCGGACCGTTCGATTGCCCGTTATCTCGCAGCCGCGGATGCGCGCCAGTGGACGATCAAGCACGTCTTCGAAACGCACCTCCACGCCGACTTTGTGTCTGGCTCTTTGGAAGTTCGCGCCGCGACGGGCGCCGAACTGTTCGTACCGGAAGCTGCCGCCGTCCGATTTCCTCACCGACCAGTACAGAACGGAGACAGTGTTGGCACGGGGCGGGGAAAGGTATCCATCGTCGCGAGCCCTGGGCACACGCCCGAACACTGCAGCTACGTATTTGACCTCGACGGCACGGCACCGACGCTCTTCAGCGGCGGATCGATGCTCGTAGGTGGCGCGGCGCGGACAGATCTGATTTCGCCCGACATGACTGCGGCATTAACTGCTTCTCAGTACCGGACGATCACTGCTGCGTTCAAGCATCTGCCCGACGAAACGCTCCTCATGCCTACCCACGGCGGCGGATCGTTTTGTTCGACGGGCGGCGGTGGTGAGAGGACATCCACGCTCGGCCTGGAGCGCCGCACGAACCCGTTACTCACCCACGAAGATGAAGCCGAGTTCGTCTCGTGGTTCCCTACGACCTTTCCGTCCGCGCCGCGCTACTTCTTCCGACTGCGACCGGTGAATCAGGCCGGCCCCAGACTGCGGTCGAGCATCCCGCTTCCACCGCTGCTTTCATCTGCTCACTTCGACTGGCTACGCGCCCAGGCAACAGTGATTGACGTCCGACCGCAAGCCGAGTTCATGGCCGGACACATCCCTGGCGCCATCAGCAACACCTTCCGAGACGCCTTCGCGACATGGCTCGGCTGGCTGGTCCCTGAGGATGCCAACCTCCTCTTGGTCCTCGGCAACGAACCCGTCGAGCTGGTCCTCGACGAGTGCCTGCTTGTCGGGTACGAACGGTTCGCCGGCGTGCTGGCAGGTGGAATGCCCGCCTGGGAGGCGTCGGGCCTTGAAGTAGTTCGGGATGACCTCGTGGACGCGAACGAGGCGGGGCGCCTCGTCGCGAACGGAGCAACTGCCCTGGACGTGCGTGAGGCAAACGAGTTCGCGGAAGGTCATATTCCTGGCGCCGTCCATATTCCGCTCGGTGAGCTCGAACGCCGGGCCATTGAGATTCGCTCGGACCGCCCGATAGTGACCTACTGCGGCCATGGCGAACGCTCGGCGACCGCGCTCTCACTGTTGGAACGACTCGGATTCGCTCCATTGGCGAACCTCGACGGCGGGATTGATGCATGGCAAGAAGCCGGATTGGGGATCGAACGATGACAACGACCCTCGTCGGACAGGGTGGCGAAGCAGACATCATCGCGTTGGATAGCGGGCTGGTACTTCGCCAGTACCGCGAGGCTCGTGATGTCGAAGCCGAAGCCCGCGCGATGGAGCATGTGCGATTGACACACTTGGCGCACTGGTAATCCCTCATGATCGCGTGTCCGCCCTCCATCGTTGGCTGCGGGGCCCGCGTCAGTGCTGGCACGAACACTTCGTTCGTGTTTCCTCAGAGGAGGTAGCCGGGCTCAATTGATTTGTCCGGACGGCCTGATATTTGCTTCACTCGTCGTAATAGTTTGGCTTCTTGAGAAGTTCTCCGAGCCGGAGCATACGTTCTAGGGCTTCACGTTCCTCCCGGTCGTGGATCGGTTCAAGAAGGGCACCCTCCTGCCAGGGCATTGGTATGATTGTCTCGTCGGCGTTCACCTTGATGTGGAGTCGCTGCAGGTCGTCGAACCAGAATGAAATTTCACCCTTCCCTAGCGTTCGAGTGCCGAAGTCCTCTGAGAACGTCTCGTCCAGCACTAGGAGGCGAGGCTGCTCATAGTGATAGCCAAGCCTCTGAGGGGTTGTTGGCAGGGCGTCCGCGAACGGCCGGAGCAGTACGACATCCTCTCCGTTGGCTCGCCGCAAGAGCAGCCAGTAGGGCAGACGAAATAGCGACAGTCCGCGAACCGGAACCGTTGAGGCGGCTCCGCGAGCGACCGCTTCGACCGGGTCGCCATAAGCACGTACAGCAGGCGTGATTCTGCCCGCCGTCGGGCGCACAACCCGCTCGTCGACCCATGTCCTGTACTGATGCAGGATCGTCGCTCCGCCGACAGAAGCGAGTCCATCGATCTCCGCCAGGCATTCTGCTAACGACATTCTCCGGACCAGTGGTCCGAGTACCCCGGCGTTGGATATGTAGGCGTTGCGATCATGCAAGAGTCTCACGCAACCGTTCGGAATCTCGCGGAGTCCCACCCGTTCGATCATTTTGCAGAGCGCGAGGCGAGCCATGCGCGTCAATTGCTCAGGGAAGCCTGCCTTGTCCCAAGCCGTGTTGAGGTCGTCGAACGTCAACGTCGCAGAGTGATTGCCAACTTCGATGTTCACCTCCAACAAATCGGGGTAGCCGTTCGTTAGGTCCTTCTTCGCAGCCTCGACCAGTCGTCGGAACTCATACCGGTCCTCGGGCGAGAGGATGTCTTCGCTTAGTGCGAGGCGATCGAGAACGATCTTTCGAAGTTCGAAGTCGACGTCGTCGCCGCCTAGCCAGCGATCACCCTCGGACGCCAGCACCTCGATACCGGAGCCGGCAGACCGAACATCGATGATTACCAGGTCGGTGGAACCTCCCCCGATGTCGATAACCAGGTAACGTCCCTCTTGAAGTCCTGAAGCTATACGAAGGGTCTTAGCGGCAAGCACTGGTTCTTCGCGCAGCGCGCCGGGGCCAATGGATCGCCCAAAGCCCGTGCCCACTGCCGACGCCATCATCTTGCGAGCGGACAAACCCCAATCAACCGGGCAAGCAGCAACAAGGGCTGCTTCCGCAGGAAATACGAGTTCGACGGTCTCGACCGCTCCGGCGACGGCTCGTGCAATGATTTCCTCAAGAAATACTTCGCGTCCGTCGATGACCACGATGCCATCACCGGTGCACCATGGCTCAGTGCCTTTGGGGTTCTGACAACCTTTAACGCAGCTGAAGTGACGTTTTACTGACGAGAGCCGCGTCATCGGTACGGAAGGAAACGGAGCCCGCATTAACTGCGTGAAGACGGCGTCGATCTTGTCAGCTTCCCACCAGGCAGAAAGCTCTGAAGCAAGCTGACTCCCCTGAACTCGGGACATTCGAATCATTGCTGGGGGCGCCCCATCTGTCGAGGCTGAGACCAGAAACGTGGAGGTCCCAAAGTCAACACCCAATTGGGCGATCGAGTCCGCCTCGTTTGAAGTCCTCAAAACGGCCACCGGATTCGGGTCTTTCGCCGAACCGCCCGCACCGCCTCTCAGACGCAAGACTCTGGGGAGAACACTCATGGGGATCTTCGCTCCTTTTGCTGTTCAGCTACTCGAATTTGATCGCGCCTTTAGAAACGAGGACGACCTCATCCGACTCGGCAGAATCTCGGGTGATCCATGCCGACCGTAGTACTCGCCGGGTCGCCGATGTAGCAGCGTTTCCAATGAATAAGAACAGTTCGGGCAGTATCTCTTCAAACTCGCCATCCGCTGACGTTATGCGTTCCAAACTCAGGAGCCGTCGCAGACGGTCAACGGCAAGGGATGTCCGTTCGGAAGTTTCCGGTGCTCGCCCGACCTCGTTGAAGAGCTCTGCAGCGGCTTCAAGGACGTCCAACGGGGAGTTCGCTTTCGGGGTTGCCCCGGCATGCTGTCGGGCGGCCGCGACCGCCTCGCGTAGCTCGGCAACTTCACGCTGCGCTGACTCCCTCCCATCAATGGTCTCAACAAGGCGAGATTCAAGGTCGTCCCTTTGTACTGTTAGGTCGCCCGTTCTGTCCGAGACTTCATCGCGAATGACGCGCTCCAGTGCAGATCCAAGCGGTGAATCACGGGCGGCTGGCGAACCAACGAACGCTCTCCAGAGCGCAGCAAGTTCGGCGCTTTCTCCGCGCGTAAAGGGAAGAATGGCAAGCCAGCCAGGATCAGTAGCCTCGCTGAGTTCCGAGGCTCTGACCTCGAACCCATCGCGATGCGATACCGCGAAATTCAAATCCGTGGCAGCCCGGGGTCGAAGCGGCCCAACGAGGCCACCCATCGCCGATGCCAAGAGTTCCACTTCTAGGTCGCGCCGATGCTTCAGGCGTCGCGGAAGTGGCGGTGACGAACCTGACACGAGAGCCTGTTGTGCCGCCCTCACCCAAAGTTGTGAGCTAAAATCGGCGACTGCATCGAGTGCGTCGAGCCATTCATCGATAACGTCCGGCGCCGCCGCTACACGGGTACACACCTGGTCCACCACTGGTCCCAAATCCACTCCCTCCGGGCTCGTCGCTGCGCGTTGGATTCCCCGAATGAGTGCCCGAAGAGACGCGACAATCTCATCGTTCGCTTCCGCGCTGGGCCTCTTTAGCGGAGACGAGAGCTCGAGGATCTCGGTGGCGAGTTCAAGCAGATCGCCGAGGACCTCCCGCCGAAACGCCGTTCTTGCCGCGCTGTTCCCAAGTTCGCCCAGCGCCCAACCGATTTCCTGTCGCTGTTGCGTGGTTGTGCGGACGCTGAATCCGAGCGCTCGCTCCCGTTCGACAGCCACGGTGGTGACGCCGTAGGAACCTTGCTCCTGCCTCTTGAGTTCCGCCTGGGCGGAGTCTCTCTCGTTGCGGAGTCTGACTCCCTGGTCGACCGCTCCGGCGTACCGTTCGATGAGCGCGATGATGAGTTCTCGCGCGCGGTCGGAATTAAGCATTGCGGGAACATGCCGACGGTCCTTGACCATCTGGTCGAGCGCGATGGGGGTGTCATCGGACAACCTTGGGAGCGGCCCTTTCGGCTTGTCAGGAGCCCTCGACCGGTTCGTCTTCGAATCTGAGGCCGTCATTCCCAGAGATCTCTATTCGTGAGGAGATGGTCAAGTTCCGGATAGAACGGCGAGTTGGTCTCTGCCGCTTTCGAGCCAAGAGTCTGCTGCATTCCTGCCAGTCCCCCGAACGATTCCTTGAGAAACGCGAATAGCTCGGAGAACGTCAGAGGTTCCACGTACTCTCCGGCGAGGTCGGATGCGCCCGTAGCGGTCAACTTGAATCCGCCCGAAGGTTGCATG
>JANPDX010000391.1:0-5660 GCA_031431695.1 Dehalococcoidia bacterium | reverse complement strand
AGTGTGCCCCAGCCGACTAGCACCGGAGTGACGGTCGTTTCCCTGGCGCGCCGCACCCTCTCCAATGCCCCGGCCACGGTCGATATCATCCAGGTGTCGACGCAGTACGACACGGGCTTCAAGACCGGAAATCATGTGATGAACGAGCTTCACCTGTTTACAATCCTCTCCGGCGTGACCGACTTCGGCTACCTGGACCATACCGCAGTAGACAAGTTCCGCGCCGGACAGCACGCCGTGATGCACGTAGGGATGGCGGGCTGGATGGCCATTTCGGGCACCGAGAAATCCTCCTTCGTCCTCACCTGGGTGGCCACTCCGGGCAAGCCGCTCACTTCCGCGGTTGCTGCGCCCGCGGGCGCGACTACCCCGGCGGCCGTGGCCCCAGGCCCGCCGCGTACAGGCGATTCGGTACAGCCCCTCACTCAGTCCGGCCCTGCTCTCCCTGGGTCCGTTTTGGGTTCGACGGGAATGGCCTTGCTCATCTGCTCCGCGGCCGGCGCCTTACTCTACAGGCGGAGGCGCCGCAGCAGCTGAACACCTGGGGCGAAGCATCTTCCAAGGCTCGCACCACCTCCCTGCAAGGGAAATTACCCTGCGGGGAGAGGTGGTGTTCATGCGCCTTTGGGCAGCCGGCCCGGACACTTCTCGAGGCCCGATGAGCGTCAAATGGTCTTATCCACGTTGTCCAGAAGGACGGTGACGTAGTCGCCGTGTTCCGAGAGGAACCGACACGGCCGGCCGTCATTGAGTACGAGGGGAGTCCCCGGAGCAGGCGGCCATGTCATGGGCGGGATTATGGTTCGGAACTGTTCCTGAACGCCAACTCGACGAAAAAGTCGCACCCGCGAGCCGGGAACTTGCCGTGCACGCCGGAGCGTTGTTCGCCAGCTACCTCACGAACTTGCATTCGTGTTCGCAATCCGACGGAACTGTTTAGTGTGTGTCTCGGACCACTGATGGCACCATCAGGTCGAGTTCGAACCCCTTATAGGTCCAGGAGATTCCGAAAGCGATGAGCGCCACACTTTCGCCCACGATGATGTCTTGCGACCCGAAGACATCCACCCAACGCGTGCCAACGATCAAGAGAACGGCCAGCGAGACCAAGGAAGCGCAGACCCAGTGAACCCACACATTGCGCTTCTTGGATGGAGGCAGCGGTCCAGGCAGCTTCGGCCGGTTATCCCGTTGGAGTTCTCGACGGCCGAAAAGCCACGACATCCACGCCATGCATGCGAAGAAAATGGTGGCGCACGCGTAGTGAATGCCGGCTACAGTGCCCTCGCCAAACCGATCTTGAAGTGGCGTCAATACACCAAGTCCTTCTGGAACGTGGGTTGGGAAGAACGCGACGCCCAGAGCGCCGGCTCCCGCGATCCAGCTCAAGAGGTTGTCGAGGCTGTGCTCGAAGAATTTGTAAAGAAACAGGAGCACACTGACGACAACCAGCGTGCCGACGAAATAGTCGCGTAATCCTGAGTGGTAGTACGCGCTCAATGAACCTCTGCCGTCGACGCTGCCATCCAACCACGGCTCACCGAAGATCAGCCCCACGGGCAGTGCGATACCGAGAGCCCCGACGACCCCGCGGGCCAAGGAGTACGCGCGGCGGAGAGAGTGTCGTCGCTCGTCTTCGGGCTTTTCTACGACCTCGGCTGGCTCTGCGCGAAGGAAATCAGAAACGGACATTCGCTCACCCTCCACGTTGGAAATGTCTGGTCGTGCGCCCGCTAGCGATCGACCGTGTCCGTTGACAATAGTAGGTCCCGTGTCAAGCGTTTTTGTGTTGGCCGACATATCAGGCACTTGCACGAACAAGCGTTCGTGTCGATTCCGGGCGGAGGGCCCACTACGAGGGAGCCAGGTCTGCGATCGGGATCGAGGTCGCAGCGAGTCACGATCCCCGACGAACTTACCTGGCAGCTATCAAAGCGGTCGGGGATTCGAACGAACCTCCGGGAAACGCTTCGTGCGGGCCGTGAAACAACCGCTCCGGCGCGGATCGCGCTCACGTCGAGCGGCGACGTCAGAGAGGGAGGATGTTCTGGTTGATGCGGAAGAGGTTTTCAGGGTCAAACTGACGTTTCACCTCGCGGAGACGCCGGTGGTTCGGGCCGTACGCGCCCGCCACACGGTCTTCGCTTTCGTCGTCGGCGAGGTAGTTTACGTAGCCACCAGGACCCATGAACGGTTCCAGGGCGGAGTAGGTCTCGCGCGCCCAGGCAATCTGAGTAGCATCCTCAGCTGGCTCGATCCACTCCGACGCGACGAGGAGATTGAATCCCGGCGTGCGATGCGGGAAGGCTGTCGCTTCCACCGGCACGCGGCTAACGGCGCCGTGGAAGTGTTCGATGAGCATGCCGCTCATGGCCGAGGGGCAGCGTGAAAATTGATCGACCATCACGTCAATTGCACCGTCCGGGAGGTCAGACAGGAAACTGGACTTCCAATAGTTGCGCGCACCCTTCGGAAAACCGCCATCGAGCATGCTGTTCAGCGCCGTATAAGGGATTGGACCGAGTGCATCCATTGCGGGCGCCCCGAAACTCCGAAGACGGTCGAAGTGAGCCCCAGCCTCCGCCGGCGTGCCGAAGTGGCTGCAGATCATTGCGCAAACTGGCGCACCTGAGCCATCGGGAGCGTGGAGCAATCCGCCAAACATGACTACTTCATCGGGTAGGGTGGCGGTGATGTCGCGAAAGAACTTGAGCATCTCGGTGGCCTGTTCGAACGGGAAGGCAATGACGCCGCCGTGGACCATCGGGCCTACCGGGTGGACTTCGAATTCGAACGAGGTCACGACGCCGAAGTTGCCACCGCCGCCACGGATCGCCCAATAGAGATCAGGGTTTTGGTCTTTGCTAGCCTGGACGAGTTGGCCCGTGGCGAGCACGACTTCGGCGGAGCGAAGATTGTCGACGGAGAGACCGTGCATTCCCATGAGGTGTCCGAGTCCGCCGCCAAGAGTGAGACCAGCCACGCCAGTCGAAGAAATTACGCCACCTGTGGTGGCGAGGCCGTAGACCTGCGTGGCGCGGTTGAACTCTCCCCAGGTGACGCCACCTTGCGCCCGTGCGGTGCGACCCACCGGATCGACGAAGATACCCTTCATGAGAGCGAGGTCGACCATGAGCCCGCCATCGCAGACTGCGCGGCCCGCGACGTTGTGCCCGCCTCCACGGATAGTCAGCGTCAGGCCGCCCTCGCGGCCGTGGTTCACGGCGTCGATCACATCTGCGACCGTGTGGCAGCGGACGATCGCCGCCGGCTGGCAATCGATGAAGCCGTTGTGGACACGGCGGGCCTCGTCGAAGCCCGCCTGTCCCGGCTCCAAGACTTCTCCGGAAACGGTAGCCCGGAGTTCTTCGAAAGATGACGGGACGGGAACTGCTGACATCTAAGCCTCCGAGCGGGCGGTAAGTTGGGATGGGAATGCTACACCACGGGCACTGCATGTGCTGCGGTTCATGGCCGCTCTAGCGAGCGTGCGCATTCGGCCCCGACCAGCGTTGGCTCTTTACCTTAGATGCTCGACGTCGAGACGACCTCGCCATCGTGCCACTCAGGATCAGTTTCAAGCAGGGCTCGCATCTGCTCGTAACGCTTGGCCTGTTCAGGACTCTGAGCGTTCGCGTGATACGCCTCCTTCGACTCGAAGACGACCGCCAACCAAGCCTCGTTTAGATCGTTGTCTGACCGATAGACGGTAGTGGACATCCATCCAGCTGCCGCTAGGTCTGCTTCGATGGAGTTGATTTGCGTTTCAAGTTGTTCGAAGGCGTTCGGCTTGAGTTTCATTCGGGCAATCGTTCCGTACATGGGTATCTCCCTGCTTTCGTCTGCTCCTCGCAGCGAGGCAATCACGAAGAGTGCGCGGCCATCATAAGCTACGCGAGTCGGACGTGGGCGTATTCTGCCCAATATCCCGGCGAGCACGATGAGCGGTTTGTGTAACCGCCGACCCCTACCTTCACGACGCAGGTTTCGTGCGGCCGTGGGCTTACACTTTCGTTTGGGACCTGAGAGGCGCAGACTTCGGCCGCCACGCCGGGGCCAAAATCATGCAGGAGAAAGAGTAATGGGCGAAAAGGAGCAAGGGGCCCTAGCGGGAAGCACCGCAGGCGAACGGCAAGCCTCGGTCGTCGGGAGCGACGACTTCGCCACGGAAGAAGCGGCGGCGAGGTCCGCCTCGCTGAATGTCTCGGCTAGCCCTGGAGGCTCGGTCGCAGCCACCCTGGCGGGCGAAAGCGAGGGAGACGGTTCGCAAACCAACCCCGATGAGCGATTAACGTCGGTAGGGAAGACCAAGTATAACGAGAAGACGAACGAATCCGGGTAGTTGCCGGCGGAAATGGAATGAGCTTCGCAAACTTAGCGGGTGCTAGGTATCATTCGCGCGCGGGCTCGGTTCCGTCCGTCCCGGGAACACCGTTCTGTTCGCGCATGGCAGGAGCGCTGGCCGGGGTTGCGCTCACACCAGCAGAGTGTTGAAGAGCTCGGTCCGGTCATATGGTATAGATAAGTGATCAGATATTCTCTGAGAGAGCGGAGGAGGATAGCGATGCGGGGACCAGCGGAACGACAGGCGAAGATGCTGATGGGTGTGACGACTGAGGACTTCGTCCCGGCTGGTCACCCGATCCGGCGGGTGCGAAAGCTTGTTGACGAGGTGCTGGTCGCGCTCTCGCCGCAACTCACAGCGATGTACGCGCCGGACGGCCGCTACTCGGTCCCTCCAGAGCACCTGATCAAGGCTTCGCTCCTGATGGCCTTCTATTCGATCCGCTCGGAACGCCAGTTTTGCGAACGGCTCCAGTTCGACCTCCTCTTCAAATGGTTCCTGGGACTGAACATTACCGACAACGCCTTCGACCATTCAACCTTCTCCAAGAACCGCAAGCGGCTCGTTTTGGGGCAACCATCGCGGCAAGATCCCGCTATGCTCGCCGGCGGAACCCTTCGTCGCGTACGCTGGCAGGCCATTGCAATGAACGGAATCGAAGCTTCGACCTCTCCCCCTCCCTTGCCGCGCTGGTTCGGACCTAGAGCCAGCCCAGATGACCCGGCCGTCTCGGCCCTGATCGCCCGCGTCGCGCGAGGGGCCGAATGGGCAGACATCGGCGGTGGGTTCAACCTCAACCTGCGGATAGACGCTGAGCCGCCGGTTGTCCTCCGGATTCACAGGCCCTGGGTCCGCCGCAGACGGGTAGCGGGACTACGGCGCCTGCGGGAGCGGCTCCAGCGGACGCAAGTCCGCGTCGCTCGGCCGATTCGGATTTCCGGCTGCGACGTCCTGAGGGTCGCTGATCGTTGGGCTGAGATTGAGGAGTTCATCGATAACGTCCGGCCACGGGCGGACGAGGACTCCTACGTCCGCCTATTCGAGGAGCTCGGACGCCTTCACACTGCGCTCAAAGCAGTCTGGGAGCCCAGTCCGCCCGAACCCCTCGACGACCACAGAACCTTCGGCCAACTGCGTTACTCGGTCGGCTTCACACGCCGCAGGCTCGGACCCGGCAGCGAGCCGGTCGTGCATCGGATGCGCCAACTGACTGGCGAACTCTCCAAGCTCCGGAAGGAGGTCGAACTGCCATGCACTCCAATTCATGGGGACTACAAATTGGGCAACGTGGGAGAACTGTCAGACGGCTCATGGG
>JANPDX010000390.1:0-6088 GCA_031431695.1 Dehalococcoidia bacterium | reverse complement strand
CGGACAGCGAGTACGGGTTCATTGGGGAAGTCTTTCACGACCCCTCAGGTGCGCCGTACCTGAAGACGCACGCCATCACGGATATCGCCTGGGATGCCGCCACGCGCGAGTTTTTCGATTCCCAGGCCGTCAACGGTCTCGAATTTCGGAATCTGAATACGCTCTTCGGTCAGGTCATGGTTACTGGCCAGCCGGTGATTGCCAACGACCCTGCGACCGATCCGAGGAGCGGCGGCCGCCCGGTGGGGCACCCTGCGATGCGGGCGTTCATGGGCCTTCCGATTCAGATCGGCGATCGGCTCGTGGGAATGGTTGGCGTTGCGAACCGTGCCGGGGGATACGACGATGCGGTGGTGTCCTTTTTGGCGCCGTTCCTTGCGACCTGCGGGACGATCATCGAAGCCCTGAACCTGGAGAAGGCACGGCGGGCGGCGGAAGTACGCCTCGAGTTGGCGATGCGCGGTTCGGACCTGGCGCTCTGGGAGTGGGACGTCCGCACTGGGGGGTTGTCGGTCCAGTTCCCTCAGGAAAGCAATCACGACTATGCGTTCCCCAACGGCGACCGCACCACGCTGGAGTTTCTCATCGCCCAGGTGCACGCGGACGACCGCGAAGGCGTGGTTCGGGCATTCGCGGCGCAGGGACGGGGCAAGGCACCGGCGCTGGAATGCGAACAACGAATCCTCAATCAGCGCGGGGACTACCGCTGGATACTGATGCGGGGGACGATTGTCGAGCGAGATGCGAGTGGAGCGCCGATTCGCGGAGCGGGGACGTTCCTCGATATCACTGGCCGGAAACTGGCCGAAGAAGAACACGAGCGGTTGCAGCAACAGATGCGCCAGAGTCAAAAGCTGGAAAGCATGGGCGTCTTCGCCGGGGGCATTGCCCACGACTTCAACAACCTCCTGACGGCGATCCTGGGGAACCTGTACTTGCTCGAGCAAGAGGTGCTGGGCTCCCAGGCGGAGCTCGTGCAGGAGGCTCGTGGCGCGGCGGAGCGGGGCGCTGAACTGGTGAAGCGGCTGCTCACCTATGCCCGGCCCGAGGTGGGAAATGCCGAGTTGGTGCGGCTGGATTGGCTGCTGAACGAAACAGCCTCCCTGGCTCGCAGCGCGCTTACCCCGCAGATCCAACTGGTCGTTAAGGCGGCCCTGGGCAGCCCGACCGTCCGCGGGTCTTCGACAACCCTGCAACAGGTGTTGCTAAACCTGATGATGAACGCGCGTGATGCGATGCCGGAGGGAGGGACGCTGACGGTCGGCTGCCGGACGGTGACGGTGGGCCCTCGCCATCGTTGGGCGCCCCCCGTGTTGGCGCGTGGCCGCTATCAATTGGTCACGGTGGGAGACACGGGGCAGGGAATCGCACCGGAAAACGTCGAACGGATTTTCGACCCCTTCTTCACGACGAAAGATGTAGGCCGTGGCACGGGGCTGGGCCTTTCGACCGCGCTCGGCATCGCCCGGGCACATGGTGGATGGCTGGCGGTGGATACGGCGGTCGGCAAGGGCACGACCTTCCGGTTGTTGTTGCCCGTCGCCGAAGAAACCACCAGCGATAGCTGACCCGGACGCCAAGAACGGGAGCCCCTGCCAGTGAGCAGCAACTCCCGTCCTGTCATCTCTCGCATCTACTCTGGTGGGCGGCGCCGGGTGTTCGCGCCCGCCCGGGGATGCCGCGCTAACGGCTTGATGCGGTCGCCAACTCCCTCACAGCAACCGGCCTGTATGAGACGATCACCTGTGCAACGCTGACATCGGCCGAGGTTGCGAGATGCTGGTTGAGGCGGCCGTGCCATTCCGCGACGGCGGCATCGGTTGTGTTGCGAGTTGCGAGCGCTTCGAGTTCGACAAGCGACCCCATCGGGACGGTGATGGCGAAACGCGCCGCCCCGCTCCACATGGATGCGGAAATGACAATGGGCAGCCCCTTGGCCTGTCTCTCGGTCGCTCGCGCTTCAAGGTGCGCGCGCACTTCATTGCTATGCCCTGGCAGCGGCGTGACTTCCGCACGCTGCACGACCTTCGCCGCCGGGATTTCGAAGGAGAGCGGGACGATGATGTTCCACAGGTCGCTGGATGGGGCGCGTGCCATGAGTGGCGCCGTCCGCTCCATACGCACCTGGGACTGTGGGTCTTTTTGGACCATGGCGCGGTAGGCCTCGAGCGCGGCCATGTCCTCAAGCCGAGTGGAGACCGTGAACTGCGGTTCCGCGCCGTACATGCGGCTACTGACCGAGAGGTTGTAGCCCTCGGCCTGGCGCTGCGAGGCGACTTCTTCGAGCACCGCGCGAAGGGCAAGGCCTTTTCCGGCTGCCGGGGTGTAAGAGATTCTCTGGACTAACATCGACTACTCCTTGGCGAGAGATTGATGCGGATGGTACACCGGCTGTCAAGACAAACTGTGAACTACGTCACATTGTTCACGAATGTGGCGAAAATGTTGCAGCGTCAACTCGCCGGGAGCAACAAGCGGAAGGTGCTGCCCTTGCCGTCGGAGCTTTCGGCCTCGAGCCAGCCGCCGTGGGCCCGAACGATGCTCAGCGATGTGGAAAGGCCCAGGCCGGTGCCCTTGCCGACACCCTTTGTGGTGAAGAACGGATCGAAAATGCGCTGGAGGACGTCCGGGGCGATGCCCGTGCCCGAATCCGAGACGAGGATTTCGTGGTAGATGCCCGGAGCGACGGCGCGCCGTTCCCAGGTGGGTTCGGCGCCGATGGTTCGGGAGTGGAAGGAGAGGACGATGCTCCCTCCCCCGGGCATCGCGTCGCGTGCGTTGAAGAGGAGATTGAGCAGCACCTGCTGAAGGGCGCTGAATTCGCCCGAGACGATTGCGCCGGGATCGCCCGGCTCCACCTCAAGCCGCACATCGGGCCCGAGTGTTCGGCGAATCAGGGCAACGGTTTCCTCGATGAGTGACGCGATTGTCATCGGTTCGCGGGCGTGAATACCTGGCCGGCTGAAGCCGAGCAGGCGCCTCACGAGGTCGGCGCCGCGTTCGCCCGCAACGCGAGAGTCTCGTGTGTAGTCGCGAAGGGGGCTGTCTTGCGGGATTTCAGCGTCCAGGAGGTAGAGGTTTCCGAGGATAGTTGTGAGGAGGTTGTTGAAATCGTGTGCGATGCCGCCGGCGAGGACGCCCATGCTTTCCAGCTTTTGCGATTGGAGGAGTGCCGCTTCCGCGCGATGCCGGTCGGTGACATCGCGCACGGAACCGATTATCCGGTAGCAGCGGCCGGATTCATCGAAAAGTGGAGTGAGATGAGCAGCTATTTGGACCCGCGCACTTTCGTATCCGGCGACCGATTCGTATTCAATCGATCCGCCCATCTGTTCGGCCTCTGCGTAACGCGAGAGCACCGCCGCCCCGGCCTCCGGGCCGAGGATTTCGGGCAGGGTCTTCCCGACCGCCCACCCTTGAGGCAAGCCATACATTCGTTCGGCGCGCGCGTTCGCGAGGCGCAGGCGATAGACGTCGTCCTCCCCGCGGTCCATCACCCAGATGGCATCGGACGTGCCCTCGACGACGGCCCGGTAGTTCGCTTCGGACTCGGACAGTGCGCGTTCGTGAGCGCGGCGGCGGCTCACATCGCGGCTCCAGCAGATCAGTTGGTCGCATGTCCCACGGGCGTTTCTGACAGGGGTGATCGTCGTCGCGAGGGAAACGACCGCGCCATTCCACATCGATTGTTCTTCGAACTCTAATGCCAGGTCGCCATCGGCAACTTCGTTGTACCGCTCCTCGCTGATGCGAGCATTTTCGTGGGTCATCAGGCCCTCCTCGGCGAGCGTGCGGAGGGTCTTACCGAGTACGTCGTTGGCGGAGGCGAGCCGGCCCCCGCGCACATACTGCGCATTCACGAAGGAAGCACGCCAGTACCCGTCCCTTCCCCGTTCAAGCACCCACAACGCATCCCTGACGCCCTCCACCACGCCGCGGTAGGTTTCAGCGGCCCGGCGCCGTTCGGTGGTGTCACGCGCGACAAGTTGGACCGCTGGTTCGCCGCCCCAGGTTATCGCACTGGAGTTGGTCTCGACCCAGATGAGTTCGCCATCGCAGCGGAGGATTTGCATTTCGAAAGTGGGAACTGGCCAGCCCGCCCGCAAGTTCCGGAGGCGGACAATCCCGGCATCGGTGTATTCGGGCAGGACAAATTCGAGCGTGTGGTGGCCGACGAGATCTCCGCGAGTTTGGGCCCGCATCATGCGAATCCCCGGTTCGTTTACGTACTCGATCACTCCCTCGCGGTGGATACAGATGAAGTCGGGGGAGAGTTCGACAAGGTTGCGGAAGCGTTCTTCGCTTTCGCGTAGCGCGGATTCGGCGAGAACGTGCTTCGATATATCGGTGACGGTGCCAAGGTAGCCTTCGACCTGGCCGTTGGAGTCCAGCGAGGCAATCGACTCGGAAAGGACCCAGACGACCTCGCCATCCGGCCGCACGATGCGGAATTCGATGCGCAGATTTCGCGCTTCCGCGATGTGCCGTACTTGTTCCCGCATGACTCGTTCGCGATCATCGGGATGGATAGCGCTCATCCAGCCAAGGCCGAGCGATTCGGCTTCGGTGAGCCCGGCGAGCGCACACCAGCGCGCGTTTACGGCGTAGCAGCGGCCCGCGGTGTCGGTCCGGAAGACGCCCACGGGGAAGTGCTCGGCGCTCAAGGCGCCTTCGATATTGATGCCGGGAAGACGGGACGTGTCGGTCATGCCCTTGCGGTAACTCGCCTATCGGTGGCAAGCATAGCGTCGGCGGTACGGCCATGCTGTCAGGGAAATCCCGTACATTCCCTTGCTGTTGGGGCGCGGGCTACCACTGGCCGGTGAGTTTGATTGCTTCGGCGCGGCCCTGGGCGAGGCCGGTTTCGGCGGCGCCCGCCCGCCGGCGGAAATCCATCAGGTTGAGCCCGAAGGCTTCGCGCGAGGGTGCGTCAGGCGTGATAAGCACCAGGTTGCTGCCTGACTGCCGGAGAACATTCAACTCACCATCAAGGCGCTTCTGGGAGGCTTCGGCCATCGGGCCTTCGCCACCGCCCCGAATCGAGACGATGACAACGATGTCGTAGCCCTTCGCCAAATCGGCGTTGGTGCTGGAACGCATGCCGCCATCGATGTAGCGGCGGCCGTTGATGGTGATAGGCGGGTAGATTCCCGGGACGCTGCAACTTGAAGCGATCGCGCGGCTGAGCGGCACGCCGGAATCGTTGTTCCAGGTGTGGAACGTGCCGTCGAGTGCATCGACGGCGGTACACATGAACTTCTTCACGGGCCAGGTTTCGCTGTTGGCGAGCATCCGGCCGAAGGTGGCGATGAAGGCCTCTTCGGACATCGTCGCCGCGCCGAGGGCGAAAGCGCCGATCTCCTTGCGGACGGCTTCGGGCGAGACATCGTCGCGGGCGGCCTTTTGCATCAGTTCCATGAGCGGCATGAGGTTCGGCGCGGCGCCACTGGAGGCCGGGTTCGCGCGGGTTGGCCCAGGGTTCGTGTTGCCCGCATCGGCGGCCACGGCGGCGTACATCTGCTGGGGCGTGCGGCCCATGGCGAGCTGGGCGCCGACCGCGGAGCCAGCGGATGTGCCGATGATGAGGTCGGCATCGCCGAGGTTGATGCCGGATTCGGCGAGCCCGGCTGCGAGGCCGGATTCCCAGGCGATCCCGACGGGGCCGCCTCCGCCGAGGACGAGTGCGCGTGTGGGCATGAGGGAGGTGCTCCTTCAGAGCGGTGTGGTAGCAGCGAGTCTAACGTAGTGGCGAGTGGCGAGTGGCGGGGGAACGCCACATCGCATAGGCCCGACTGTAAAGGAGGGCAGGATTGTCGGCTCCAGTTCTGTAGACGAGCCAGATGCGACTTTGCCCTCCTTTACAGTCGGGCCTGTGCGAGATCGTGGTGTGGGGCTCGGGGGGACAGGTCGTGGTTGAGCGATGGAGCGCTGCCCTCCATTACAGTCGGGCCGTGGCGGACTCATATCTGAGGCTTAGCTCGTCAGCAGTTCCCGGACGTTCGCAATCTCATCTGCCGAGACGCCCTTCGAGAGGAAGAACGCTTCCGAACTCCCGTGTCTCGCACGCATCAGTTCGATGAAGCCCGCC
>JANPDX010000389.1:0-2286 GCA_031431695.1 Dehalococcoidia bacterium | reverse complement strand
GCGAGAAACGGGGTGGGCGTGATGGGCATTCGTGCCGTCGCGGCCGGTTCATTGACGAGTGCTTTGGACCGTGCGCTACCGCCCGACGGACCAGAGGCGCGCGACTTCGCTCGGGCGGCCGAATTCCGAAAACTCGCGGCTGAAATCGGCGTCTCTCCCGCGTTCCTGGCGCACCAGTACGCACTTTCGATGGCGGGCGTATCGACCGTTGTCCTGGGCGTGAAGAATCGGGTGGAGCTTCGCGAGTGCCTGGCCGCGGAGGCAGCCGGGCCGCTTACCGAGGATGTGTTCGCTCGCGTTTCGGATTCGGTGAGTGGCGGCTAAGGCCCCGAATCTGTTGACCTTCGGCCAATGACCCGACGGACAACTGGCTTCGCGGAACGCTCATAACCAAATCGGGCCAATGGCGATCAAACAGCGTTTGATGCAAACACCGGTTGCAGTATTGCTGTCGTTATGTTACTTAGATGCACCGCCGAACCTCTCGGACCTGGTCCGAATCTCGTCGATGAGTTGGCGAAGTTCGACGAGGTCCGTTTCGAGTACGTGCGGGGCCAGTTGGGCGAGGACGGAGTCGATATCGAATTCCTGAGTCGTCAGCAGTCCGGCGATGTCAGACTCGTAAATGGCCGCACGATGCGACTCGCCCTGTCGGTAGAGCGCCGGAAGCGCGAACAGCTTCATCAAGAGGAGCCCCTCCGGAGTCGCCGCAACAACCTTCGTGGAACCGAACGTCACCACCTGCGTGTGGTGATTTCGAACGTGTTCGAAGAGTTTGTTCGTGGTGAAGAGCAAATCGACTTGAATGCCATCGAACGTGGCACGACCGAAGTTCTTGTCCTTGCTTGTGAAGACAAACTCCGGGACCAAACGAGGCGCCGATGGAGCCACAATCAGGTCGATATCCTCGGTATTCCGGCCTGACACGTACTGGAGCATGGCAATGCCACCAACGAGCGCGTAGCGGATGCCGCGGCGTTCCAAGAGCTCGAACAGACGCTCGGCGGCGCCGATTGCGTCGTAGGGTTCACGGTTTTCGGCAAGGATGTGTGAGAGGTTGCCCGCGGCGGCATCGCGCAGGATCTCACCGATGGCACGCGTTTCGGTCACAAGTACAGCTTACCGGTTGCGTTGCCACCAGAGCGTGGCGATGCCCGCGACAGCTACGATTCCTGCCAGTAGGGTAAAGGCGGCCACCAGCTCGGTTCGCGAATCGAAGCCATCCTCCTGCTCGATTTCGTCCGTTGCCGCTATTGGTTCCACGACAACGCCGGGCCCGGTTACGCGCTCGAGGAGTTTCACCGAGGCATCGTCGTATGGCCGGGTCGGACTGCAGAGGTTCGTTTCAAACGCGCCAGATCTCGCCTGGGCGTAGACCACGAAGCGCTGGCCGACGACAAACGACTCATATCCACACGAGGCGCCGCCGCTGGCAGTAACGACTGTTGCCCGGCCCGGAACGCTTCCCCGCCAAACATGGTCAACAGCGACGGTCACTTCGCGCGGCGGACCGCTGTAGCCGTCCTTCCAACCTTTTCCCACGTGCAGAACTCGTCCCGCAAACACCGTGTCGGTGAAGCTCAGATCGTCTGCGACCGGGGCAGCAACGCAGCTACACGCCAATGCTGGTTTCGGGTCCGCGGCGAAGGGGGCGAGCAGTGCCACGGCGAGAACTGCCAACGCTAAAGCTCGCAGGAAACTCCGATCCATGTGCGCAGACTACTCCAGCCGAGGGGCAACGACCGGAAAAGCTACAAGCCCGCCAGCGCCAGTTCCGCCGCCGGCCCGCGATGCACCATGCCGTTCTGAAGGTCCCGGCAGACGCCCGCGCGGCATCGCTTGTCGACGATGTGCTCCATCCATTCGTCGTTGAAGGCCTTCATCGCGGTCTTGATGGTGGTCATTGCGAACTGGCCGTGGAAGCAGTTGGACCAAAACATCGTGCCAATCAGGAGCTTTAAGTTTTCGAGGTCGGCTTCTCGGCCACCGCCTGCCTGGATGCGGCGCATCGTTTCGACGGCGCGCTGGGTACCGCCATGGCAGGTGGTGCAGCGACCGCAGCTTTCGTCTTCGCAGAACGCGAGGAAGAACTTGCAGAAGTCGAGGACGCAGGTGTTCTGGTCGAAGAAGACGATTCCCCCGCCACCAAGGAAGAGTCCGAGCGGGCGGTAAGGGTCGAGCGACAGGCTGAGGTTACGGTCCGGTGCGCACAGGCCCGAAAGAGGACCGCCGGGCTGGAAGCCTTTGAACGTGCTTCCGGGGCGCATGCCGCCGCACCACTGGTCA
>JANPDX010000388.1:0-2779 GCA_031431695.1 Dehalococcoidia bacterium | reverse complement strand
AGGCGGGCAAGCCGGTCGCCATCGCCAACAAGGAAGTCCTCGTGATGGCCGGGTCGATAGTCCGCAAGGCCATTTGCGATGGCGGCGGCGCCCTCTATCCGGTGGACAGCGAGCACTCGGCCATCTGGCAATGTCTCTGGGGCGAAGAGCAGCATGAAATTCGCCGAATCCTGTTGACTGCGAGCGGCGGCGCGTTTCGGGACTTCGACAAGTCGCGGCTTGCCGCCGTGACCGCTGAACAGGCACTTAACCACCCGACGTGGAACATGGGACCGAAGATCACGGTCGATTCGGCGACCTTGATGAACAAAGGTATGGAGACGATCGAGGCGATGTGGCTGTTCGATGTCCCAATGGAAAAGGTGGAAGTCGTCCTGCACCGCGAATCGATCGTTCATTCTCTTGTCGAGTTCAGCGATGGCAGCGTGAAGGCCCAGCTCGGCGTTCCAGACATGCGCTTGCCGATTCAGCTCGCACTTTCGTATCCGGAGCGGATGCCAACGCCGCCCATGCCATCACTGGACCTGGCGAAGGTCGGGACGCTTACGTTCGGGACGCCCGACATGGACCGCTTCCCGTGTCTTCGCCTGGCGATGGAGGCAGGACGTCGCGGCGGCACGTACCCCTGCGCCATGGCTGCCGCCGATGAAGTCGCGGTCGAGCGGTTCATGGCTGGCGAAGTTCGATTCCTCGATATCGCGGCAATTGTTGAGGGTGTGCTGGAGAAGCACGACAACACTGCCGATCCTGATCTGGACACGGTCCTGGCCGTTGACCAGGAAGCCCGCGAGCAAGCGCGCCTCATATCCCCGGGAGTTACGGTTTGATGTTCCTCGCCTTCGACCCAACGGCCATAGCGCGCGCGGTAATCCCGTTCGTCAGCCTCCTGCTCATCCTCGTGGTGATCCACGAATTCGGACACTTCCTGGCGGCCAAGGCGTTCGGGATCAAGGTGCTCGAGTTCGGGATTGGGTTTCCCCCGAAAGCCAAGACGCTCTTCACGCGCGGTGAAACCGCCTACACGCTGAACTGGCTACCCATCGGTGGCTTTGTCCGGCTCCTCGGCGAAGAAGACCCGACCGACCCCCGCTCACTCGCGGCTGCGCCTCGCTGGCAGCGGCTGATCGTGATGGGCGCGGGTGTCGCGATGAACCTCGTACTTGCGGTATTCCTCCTGGGTGTGAGCTTCATGGTGCCACGGGAGCGTTCGCTTTCCCAGGCGGTGATTGTCGAGGTAGCCGATGGCTCGCCCGCGGCAACAGCCAAAGTCACGGGCACCATGCGCGACGGGACACAGGCCGTTCAGGGAGTCCAGCCCGGAGACCTCGTCATCGAAGTCGAAGGCCGGGAAGTCCAGAACACCAGCGAAATGGTGTTCGCCAACCGCCTGAACCTCGGCGAAACGCAGACCTGGAAGATCATTCGGGGTGGAGCGACGCTCACCGCGGAGGTCTACGCGCGATGGCATCCGCCTGCCGACCAGGGCCCCACCGGTGTTCGAATCTCGGCGCCCGTTTCCTGTTCCGCGGATGCGGAGGGCCAGCCCGTCAATTGCCAGTTGAAGTACAACCAGACTGAGACGGTGGCGTACTGGCCTTGGGTGGCGTTCCCCAGGGGTGCGCAGGCGCTCGTGGACACGATGGTCCTCACCACCAACGAAATCCGTGTACGGATTGGCGGCGGGGGAGGGGCTTCCATCGGGGGCGAAGACCAGCCTGCATTCACCGGGCCCGTTGGCATCGCCGACACCACGGGAACCTTGATCGAACAAGCCGGCTGGCGCTCCCTCATCGAATTTGCCGCCTTGCTCTCGTTGAACCTGGCAATCTTCAACGCTCTTCCCATTCCGATGCTGGACGGCGGCCGAATGTTCTTCGTCTTCCTGGAAATCATCCGTGGCGGCCGGCGCATCGCACCGGAGAAGGAAGCGCTGGTCCATTTAGCGGGGTTCGCCTTGATGATGGCCGGCGTGCTGGTCGTCACCTACTTCGATATCGCCCGCCTTGTAACCTAGGCGAGATGTTCACGGCGATATTTGTTTCGGTGTTCGTGGTGGCATGGCTGCTGCTCGCTTTTGTCCCCTGGCTGGCGCTGTCCGTCGCCACGCATGGGGATGCTGGATTGGCGAACCTGCCTCTGTGCCTGGTGGCCGGACTGGTTGGTGGATTGGCCGTTCCGCTCCTGGGGAAAGAGGACGAAACGGGAATCGTGCTGAGCATGGTTGCGGCAGTGATTGCACCGAGCTTGCTCCTGATGGCGCGGCGGTTCAGCGCCGGCGGACGCGAGGCGTCTCAGACTTCCACGGTAGGCCCGGAGTGAAACCTCTCGCGCTTTCGACGATGTATGCCCAGCAGGAACGCTTCAGTGATGGCATCGACTTTGTTCGCTACGCGGCGGATGCTGGTTACCAGGCCATCGAAGTCAGTCACTCGACCCCCGAACCGAAGATCGCGGCGATTCTCAAGAGCGGGATGCTCCCGGTGACTTCGTTCCATGCGCCCGCGCCGTACGTCAAACGGCCGAATGGGCGTGGCAATTCCAGCGCGAACCTGGCATCGACTGATCCCGCGGAGCGGCAGGCGGCGGTGGACTATTTTCGCATCAGCATTGACTGGGCAGCCCGCGCTGGCGCGACCAAGCTCGTGGTCCACCTCGGCCAGGTAAGCAGCGTGCACGAACAGTTCGAGGATGAATTAGCAATGCGCCAGATGATTGACAGCGGCGTGGTGGACCATGGTCAGCTCGACGCTCTTCGCCAGGCGGTAATCACCCGGCGCCG
>JANPDX010000387.1:0-3552 GCA_031431695.1 Dehalococcoidia bacterium | reverse complement strand
GCCGGCTGAACGGCTTTTCGTCGTTCATGCGATGGCTGAAATGGGCCCGGAAGGCAGCCCCATGACGCCTACATTATTCGGCCGCTGGCAAACGCGACTCGCGATGCTTGGATCGTGGGGCGCGCTTATTTCGTTGGTTTTCGCACTGCTGCGCGGCGAGGATGCATTCAACGAGACCTTCTTTTACGTGCTCGGATACGTCGCACTGTTTGGGATCGTCTGGGACTTGCTGTTTATCTTGCTGCAACGTCTTCGTTGGGACCGCGACTGGCCGGCGATTTTCCAACTCGCGAGCGGAATATGCGAAGGAGCGCTGGTCTTCGGACTCATTCAAGGGGCCGGATTGCCGGGTATCGAAAAGGGTGGGGTGCCGTTCGGGCTCTTCGTATTTCATTACGGACTCGTCTGGTTGGTGACGTACACCTGGGTCCAGGGGCCAATGCGCGCATTTTTACCGCGATGGCGCTTCACGGGCGGGCGAATCGTTTAGGTGCGCAACAGCACCAGGTGGTGTGTCCCGTTTAGCTCAAGCGCATCCGCGTGGCGGACACGATCTCCTGGGGCGCTCGCCAGCCCAGCCAGGCGCACTTCGTTGTGCGCGGCGGCGGCGCCGAGGATCCAGTCCGTTCCGCTGGCTTCGATGATGGACAACGTATCGGGACCGGCGTTTACCGCTTCCAGGAGGCCGGATTCTCCGGTGATGGCGCACTCGCCAGCGAAGAGCGTGACCGACCCATGCAAACCAACGAGCCGTACTACTGGCCGTGCCACTTTGAAACCTGCTGTTAAGGCGTTCACCATCGATGTGCCGCAGTACCAGCACTCGCGTCGAATCAGTCCGTTGCTTCGTGAACAGTGGCTACAGGCCACCTCCTGGCGGCCCGGCGCTCTCGCCATGTCATGAAAGTGGAACGACACGTCCCCTGCCTGGATGAAGTCCCCGTCTTTCAGCGATTTCGGGCCGAGCGTCGATTCGCCCCCAACGCGGGTATCCGTCGATTGGCTCAAATTCTCAATGGAGAATCCAGTTCCACCGGGCCGCAGAATGAAGTGCAGCCGGGAAACGGTGTCGTTCTGGATAACGATGTCTGCATCGGCCCGGCGCCCGACGGTGGCCGGAGCCCCATGGGGCAGGTCAGCCATCCGCATTGAGTCGCCGTCTTGCCAGCTGAGGGTAGCCACGTTCGCCATCGCCTCTGGAGCGTCCAGTGGGCGCTCTCGTATTGCCAGACTATAAGCAGCACCGGGACTCCAGCCATCTTTGGTTGATGCAATCGAGACGGTGGCGTTGTAGGATTCCGCGAATTCGAGGGCTCCACCAGCCGCGAGGCGGCCGGTACGTCATGGGTGCTTCGTGAGAAGGCAATAGTTGGAGACTACGCTACCCTTCGCCGCGGCGATCCTGAGACCAGACCACACGCTCGTTTTCGTGCTTCTCGATATCGCAATCATTCTGGTGGTCGCGCGGCTCGTAGGCGGTCTCAGCGTCCGTTTCGGGCAGCCTCGCGTGGTCGGCGAAATTATCGCCGGAGTTCTCCTCGGCCCCACGTTGCTCGGACCAGAGCTATGGAACTGGACGAACTCGCCCGAGTTTCTCCAGTGCAAGCTGGCACTTGGCGGCGACACGAGCCGGGCGAGCGTGACGTGGTGTCTGTTCCCGCCGCAATCTCGCCCGGTACTCGGCATCCTGGGCCAGATAGCCCTGGCGCTCTTCATGTTCCTCGTCGGGCTGGAACTCAATTTTTCGACGCTCAAGGGCCGGTTCATGGCGGTGGCAATCATTAGCGTCGGTGTTGTCGCGATCCCGGTGGCGGCGGCCTTCGCGATCAACCCGGTGCTTTACAACGAAAAATTCGTAGCCGGCTTTGGCACGGCGGCCGAGCCATCGAAAATAGCCTTCAGCCTGATGGTCGGGGCAATGCTCTCGGTTACCGCATTCCCGGTGATGGCGCGGATCCTCCAGGAAAAGGGCCTCTCCTCTTCCGCGATGGGTTCGATCGGGATAGCTGCCGCGGCGGTGGTGACGGTGCTTATGTTTGCCCTCGTATCGGTAGCCGCCGGAGTCGCCCAGGAACGAAGCGCCGGAGACCACGCGATCAAGATCGGGCTGATGATCGCCTACCTGGGAGTGATGGCTCTTGTCGTTCGGCCACTCCTGGCGCCGCTCGGCCGTCGCCACGAGAAGGACGGGCTAACGCCAGAGGTACTCGTGTGGTGCGTCATCGTCGTGCTGATCTCTGCTTACGCCGCGCAACGACTCGGGCTCAGCGTCATCGTGGGTGGTTTCGTCGCGGGAGCTATTCTGCCCAACCGGATGGCACTTCTCAGCCAGGTGCCCGCTCGGCTCGGTGATGTCACGATCTCCATCCTCTTGCCGATATTCCTCGCGTTTTCGGGACTTCAGACAGACTTTACGAAGCTCAAACCGGAATTCTGGGGCGGGGTCCTGGTGTTCCTCGCGGCCGGTGTGGTCGCCAAGTGGGGAGCGGGAGCCGTTTGTGCGCGGCTGGCCGGGCTGAGTTGGTCGGAAGGCAATGTGCTGGGAATCCTGATGAACTGCCGCGGACTGTTGATCCTGGTCGTTGCCCTCATCGCGCTGAACGAATCGAAGGTGATTACGCCAGAAATGCAGGTCGGAGCGGTGCTCATGGCGCTCGTCACGACAATCATGACTGGGCCGCTCATCGATTGGGCGCTTCGGTCCATCCCCAGCGCAGCAGAAGCCCCTGCAGAGGGAACGTAGGCGATGCTGTGGATTGCCGAGGCGACGAGCAAGGCTATTGCGCCGCACGAGGTGGTGCTGTATCTCCTGCTGAACCTTGCCATCATCATCGCGGCGGCAAGGCTCATGGGGCGGGTTGCTCGCCGCCTGGGACAGCCGGCGGTTATCGGCGAAATCACGGCCGGGATTCTCCTCGGACCGACGGTTCTCGGCAGAATCAACAGCGATTGGCCGGGCGACATCTTTCCACGGGGAGTGCCGCTGGAGCAGATTTCAAGCCTCGGGCTTGTGTTGTTCATGTTTCTCGTGGGGCTCGAACTTGACCTGTCCGTCATTCGGAGCCAGGCGCGGAAGGCCGTTCAAATCTCGCTCGCGGGTATCTTGTTGCCCTTCGCGCTGGGCTTCGCCCTTGCCCTGGGGCTCTATTCGGTGAACCAGGGTGGGGTGTTCCATCCTGCGGAACCTCTTTCCGAGCCGGTTTCGAAATACACGTTTGCGCTGTTTGTTGGCGCCGCAATGTGTATTACGGCGTTCCCGATACTTGCCCGCATGCTCGTGGAGACCGGCCTGTACCGGACGGCGGTTGGAGTGACGACTCTGTGTGCCGCGGCGGTCGACGATGTGATTGCGTGGATAGCACTGGCGGGCGTTGTCGGGATTGCGCAAGGGGGTTCTCCCGCGGCGGCGGGGCAGGCGTTCGTGCTGACGGCGCTCTTCGCGGTTGCCCTCGCCACGGTGGGCCGGTGGGGGTTAAACAAGCTTGCAAAGCGCTATGAGGCTACCGGGCACCTGACCGTCGATCAGGTGGCGATCGTCCTCTGCGGCGTGCT
>JANPDX010000386.1:0-4330 GCA_031431695.1 Dehalococcoidia bacterium | reverse complement strand
TCGGCAGCAAGCTATAGGCAACATTCGTGTATTCGAGCTTGTTCCTCAGGCGCTCCTCGGCGTAGGCCACAACCCGTTCGTTTTCGAAGGCAAGTCTCGGGACAGGGCGAACGGGTTGCCACGCCGGCCGCCACTCGGAATCCGCGCGCAGGCGGGTGCGGGCGATATCAACCAGCGAGAAATAGGTGACCACAATGTCAGCCCGGCCCTCGCCAAGGCGGTCGAACGAGTACAGCTGTTCGAGGAACACGTCGGAGACGCCTGTTTCGTCTTCCAGTTTCCGTTTCGCAGCGGCATCCAGGGTTTCGCCTTCGTGCAAGGCGCCGCCCGGCAACGCCCATTGGCCGCGTGAGGGTTCGGCCGCCCGTTCGATAAGGAGCACGGAGAGGCTGCCCTGCCGGACGGTGAAGATGACCACCACAACGGCTGTCGCCATGCGAGAAGTGTAGAGCCTGCGAAGGCAACGCTCAGACGCGCGGCGCAACCTCTCGCATGAACGCCCGCAGTTGCGTGAGAAGGTCGTTCACGGAACGGGCCGGGATAGAAAGCATGAACTCATCGAGTCCCGCCGCCGCGTAAGCGCGCAGGTCCGAAGCCTGTTCCTCAGGGGTGCCAGTGAGCGGCGGCCGGGCGCCTCCGGGCGCGCTGCGCCCGCCCGGCATATGCCGGAGGCAGATCGGCCCGGGCGTTCGGCCGAACTTCGCGCACGATGCCTGATAGGCCTCGACAGCCTCGCCGAAGTCTTGCGGGGCGATGTTTATGGGGTGCCAGCCGTCACCGAGTTCGGCCGCCCGCCGAATGCTCGCCTTCCCGTTTCCACCGACCCACAGGGGGATGGTGCCACGGCGATTCGGTGCGGCTTTGGGGAACATGCGCATGTTCGAGTACTGCTTGAAGCGGCCCTCGAAACTGGACGTCTCCGTCTCCCAGAGGTTGCGAAACACCCGGAGGTATTCGTCCGTCCGCGGCCCACGTTCCTCGAATGGCACGCTCAGCGCCGCAAACTCTTCGGGCAGCCAGCCCGCGCCAACGCCGACGACAAGGCGGCCGTTGCTCAGATAGTCAACAGTGCTGAGAAACTTCGCCGTGAAGACGGGGTCGCGGTAGGGCACGATGAGCACGCTGGTTCCAAGCGTCACGTGGCTGGTCTCGCCGGCGAGATAGGCAAGGACCGCGAGCGGTTCGTCCATCACTTCGGGGATGTACGACGAGCCTTCCGGGACGATGACATGGTCGCTCACCCAGAGCGAATCAAAGCCGAGGTCTTCCACGGCGCGTGCGACGGATCGGATCGCCTCGGGCGTGGCGAACTGGTTGGCCTGGGGAATGGCAACTCCGTAACGCATGATTGGTTCCTTTCGGTTAGCTCGCACCGTTGATTACTTCGGCAGACAGCCTTCGCATGCCCTCGGTTGGGTCAGCGCCAAGCGCACGCACTGGCACCACGCCACGGTGGACGCCGGCCGCTTCGAGTGCCTGCACCGCTTCCCGGCCGCCGCTTCCCGGCCACATGCACGTAATCTCGATTTCGTCGAAGTTCCGCCCGACCTTCTCGCACACGGCGCGCAGTTCGCCGAGCCGCCGGGCTATGTCGGCCGGGTCGCCCGAAGGGACGTACCAACCGTTGCCATAGCGAGCGATGCGTTCGTACACCTTGCCCTTGTCGCCACCGATGATCACCGGCATCGGCGTTTGTGCGGGTACGGGGTAGCTCTTGAAGCCGTGCCACGAGAGGAATTCGCTCTCGTGCTCGACGGTTTCGCCGGACCACACCTTCCGCATGGCCTGGAGGTAGTCGTCGAAACGAGCGCCGCGCTTTTCGAACGGCACGCCCATCGCCACGAATTCTTCCTTTAGCCAGCCGATGCCGACGCCGAGCATCATGCGGCCCTTCGAAAGAGAGTCGATGCTTGCCACCTGTTTCGCCATCAGCAACGGGTTGGTTTGCGAAAGAATGTTCACGCCCGTCCCAAGCCGAATCGTCTTGGTGCTCGCCGCGATCGCGGTTAGAGCAATCAGCGGGTCGATGAACGGCGTCTCCGGCGCGGCGGCCATTTTCCCGGACGGGCTGTACGGATATCTGGACTGGTAGTCGAGTGGCACGATGACGTGCTCAAACGTCCAGACCGACTCGAACCCAAGTTCTTCCGCCATCTGGGCGGTGCCGACTAACTGGTCGACCGAGCGAATGCCAATGTTCACCGGGATGAGTCCGAATTTCATAGACGGTCCTCCTGAGGGCAGTCAGCGAAGCAAGATGCTACCTGACACGCGTCCCACGCGCTGGATGACCGTATTCCCGCCCGGCCCGTACAATAAGCGTCCTTGCACGCGCGGAGGGGTCGCATAGTGGTCTAGTGCGCCCGCCTGCTAAGCGGGTTCCGGGCCGGGTCTGTGCTCGGAGCGCAACTGCTTCATCGGGAACCCCACGGCCACGCCGTTCCTAGGGAGAGACGTTGCTCGCCAGCAGGTCCAGGTCTTGCCTCACCGCAATCTGGGCGGCGCATGCAACTATCCAGTCGTCCTTGTCGGCTTTCCCTGACGCGTCCGAACAGCCGTCCACCTTCTTGCGCAGGTTTGCGATTTTCGACAGCGCGTCGGCGGTGTCACCGGCGATCAGTTGAGCCTCGATGGAATCAAGGATGGCGCGGATCGAATTCTGATGGCCTCCCTTGCCGTTGTCCTTGAACGACGACTTCGGCAAGTTGGCGACCGCTGACTGGACAAACTCCACGTCGCCGCCGTCGGGCAGGCCGTCGCCGTCGGTATCGCCTAGGCAGGGGTCGAGCCCGGCCTGTAGTTCCCGAGCCTCGGTGAGCCCGTCCCCATCATTGTCTCCGAGGCAGGCCGAGAGGATCTCGGCAGCCGCCCCGGCGCTGACCGGGCTGACACCGGTGCCGCCCGCCGTTTCCAGCGACGCCGCAAACTCAGTGCCGGCGAACGTTAGCTGGGTCGTGCCGTCGGTAGTCACGCCCCCGGCGTAGTCGAACCCTCCGAACGTGACTTCCGCGGGACCAGCTACCTGGGCAAGCGTCACGGTTAACAACGGGATTGCGAGCGCGACAGCCGCGATCCCGATCAGGGCTGTCCTGTAGATTCTCCTGAATGTCATGTCACACCCCCCAACGTATCCCGCACGGCTACCTTGGCCTCGAGAAGGGGACGCAGAACAGGTTCGCGCAGTGCAGCACGGTCAACTCCGGGCCGGAACCGCCAAAACTCAGGAAGGCGATGATCGGAAGGCCGTCCGTCCCGATGGTGATGCTCGGGTCGCTGGCGATGCTCAGCGGGAGCGGGTTCGGACCACTTGTATCGACCCCCGCCAACACGCGCGACGAACTCGAGCAACTGGTGTCCGAGCAGTGGACCACCATCAGCCCGGAATCCCACTGGCTGCCTGTCGACCGCATGTAGGCGATAACTGGCCGCCCGTCGGCCCCGATCACGATGGACGGACCGCCGAGCCCGCTCGACGAGTCGATGACATAAACCTGAGCGCTGCTGCACTGCGGGTTGCCGCAATGCGCGACGCGCAATTCGTTCCCGGCGAGGTATGCCACCACTGGTCCGCCGTCGGCGCCGATGGCCATCGAGAGATGGTGGAACTGCCCCGACAAACTCGTATCCAGCACCATTGGGGCGCCGCCGCAGGGGCCGGCGAACGGGCCGGGGCAGAGGACCAACTCCAGGCGGTCACCGTTGACCCAGGCGCGGGCGAGCCCGCCAGTCGCCCCGATTGCCCCGGCCTGATCAGCCAAACCCCCGCCGGGCCCGCAGGATCCGCCCCCGAGCTGGCACACCTGGCCCTCTCGGAAGATCAATGTAGGGACTCCGAGCGCATCGATAACGAGGTCGGTCAGGTTCTGAGTGCCGAAAGTCGTGAGTGAAGGCGCCGTTGAGCACCTCGCGTCCGAACACACCGCGAGTTTCGTCGAGTTGTTGCCGGCGCTGTACGCCACCACAGGGTACCCGTTCGGGCCTATGGCAATCGCCGGAAAGTCGCTACTCGGCCCTGCGTCGGTTGGGTTGATGTCCTGGAGCGTGAAGCTACTGCAAGCGAGGTCGTCGCAATGCGCGATTATGGCCCCCGTCGCGCCCACGAAGGCCACAACCGGAAGCCCGTCCGCCCCGATCGTGAGCGACGGCGCCGTGTAGCCCGCCACATTCGTTAAGGCGGCGATGCCGAGGATCGTTACCATGTAGCCCGGCCGCGAGTCGAGTTCGACGCCTGTCTCGAGCTGGCCTTTGCCGACTGCCTTGTCTTCCAGTTGGCCCTTGCCGACGGCTTTGTCTTCTAGCTGGCCCTTGCCAACCGCTTTGTCTTTCAACT
>JANPDX010000385.1:0-1766 GCA_031431695.1 Dehalococcoidia bacterium | reverse complement strand
CGTTCAGCCTCCACCCGCCGCCTTCTGCGGGCACGGCCTTGGTCTTCGTCCCGCCGGCGTCGCTTCCAGCGGTCGGCTCGGTCAGGCTCCACGCGCCGATCCAGCTCCCCGAGGCCAACTTCGGCACGTACGCTTTCCGTTGCGCGTCGTTCCCGCACGCAAAGATGTGATTCGTGCACAGCGAGTTGTGCGCCGCGACGGAGATCCCTATCGAGCCGTCGACGCGGGAGAGCTCCTCGACGACGATGACGTACTCCACGTAGCCCAAACCGGCGCCGCCCAACTCCTCGGGGAAGAGGACGCCGTAGTACCCCTGAGCGGCCGCCTTCTTGACGAGGGCGTGCGGGAACTCCTGCGCTTCGTCGAAGGCCATGACGTGCGGGCCGATCTCGGATTCGGCGAACGCGCGGACGGAGCGGCGTAGCAGCTCCTGCTCTTCGGTGAACTTGAAATTCACGGGACCTCCTCACGGGGATGAACGGACGGGATTATAGCGACGGCATGCCAGGCGTGGCGCTGATCGTGTCCTTAAGAACATCCAGACCGAGATGAAGAGGAGTAGGCTTGGGCATCGCCGATCTTCGGGAGAGCGAGTTCACGAGCGATTGTGGAGGCGGAGAACGCCACCCTGGGGTTTCTCGACATGCGCGAGCCGGCCTTGGCCCTTGATTTTCTGTGCATGAGCGTGCGCCCGGTTTTCGCGTGATGGATGAGTTGGGATGAGCCTCGCTCCCGGTACGCGGCTCGGTCCCTACGAAATCCTCGCCCCGCTGGGCGCCGGTGGGATGGGCGAGGTCTACAAGGCCCGCGACACGCGGCTCGAGCGCACGGTGGCGGTGAAGGTGCTCCCTTCGGAACTGTCATCGTCTCCCGAAGCTCGGCAGCGCCTGGAGCGGGAGGCGAAGACGATCTCTCAGTTTTCGCACCCGCACATCTGCGCTCTGTTCGACGTGGGTCATCAGGACGGGACGGATTTTCTCGTCAGGGAGTTGCTGGAAGGCGAGACGCTGGCGGAGCGTCTGACGAAGGGCCCGTTGCCTCTCGAGCAGACGGTGCGCTACGGCGTCGAGATCGCCGACGCATTGGACCGAGCCCACCGGCAAGGGATCGTGCACCGGGACCTGAAGCCGGGCAACGTGATGTTGACCAAGTCCGGCGTCAAGCTCCTCGACTTCGGCCTGGCGAAGGCGTTCACGCCGCTGTTCAAGGCATCCGGCGTGAGCGAGCTTCCCACCGCGGCGGTCCCCAGCGACTTGACCCAGGACGGGAGGCTCGTGGGGACGTTCCAGTACATGGCGCCCGAGCAACTCGAGGGGAAGCCGGCGGACGCTCGCAGCGACATCTTCGCGTTCGGGGTCGTGCTCTACGAGATGGCGACGGGGAGAAGGGCGTTCACGGGGAGTAGCCCTGCGGCACTCGCGTCGGCGATCTTGGGCCACGAGCCGCTCCTCATCTCGTCGCTGCAGCCGATGCGCCCGCCGGAGTTGGACCGGATTGTCCAGACGTGCCTGGCGAAGGATCCGGAGCGGCGCTGGCAGACGGCGCACGACATCGGGCTGCAGCTCACCGCGATGGGCGAGAGCGGGTCGCTGGCGGCGGTGAGCGCGGCGCCGGCCGGCCGCGCACTCGGCCGCTGGGTTCCTTGGGCAGCGTTCGTCGTCGCGGCGGCCGTCGCACTGGTTGCTTTGCTCCGTCCGGGCGCTCCGCCCAACGCCGTGCCGCTCGCAATCCGCTTCTCGGTTCCCCCGCCCCCAGGTGCCACGTTC
>JANPDX010000384.1:0-1755 GCA_031431695.1 Dehalococcoidia bacterium | reverse complement strand
GGCTTCGATGACGAACGCCCGTGCGCCGAAGATGGGGATGGCGGCGGTGAGGAAGGCGGCCGTGTCGTCCACCGCCCCGGTCGTGCCACGCGCCAGCGTGTCGGCATTGACCACGGTGTAGGTCGTGAACTCCCACGGGATGACGGCCGGAGCGGCGTGGGCCGTTCCCGCAAGACAGAGCACCGCGAGAGCGGCGAGGATGTGCTTCATCATTTGGACTCCTTCTTCGCCTTCTGGCGGTCTTTGCGAGCCTGTGCTTCCCTGCCGCTCTTGAGTGCAGCGGCCTTGTCCGACGCGGCACCCTTCGGCACCACCTCGTCCTTCTCGAAATCCCTCCACGGCATCCCGAAGTAGCCGCCGACCTGCTCTCCGAATCCGTAGCGGCGCGGATCGTCGGTGCGCGGCGGCAGGTAGTTCTCGTCGAATGGATTGTCCGACCCGGTGAGGTCGTAGGTTTCCTGCGGCTGTGCGGCCGACTCTAGGAGCTTCATCAGCGGCGTGGACTGGCGCACGAGGTCAACCAACGACGGGCGCGGACGCGCAATCGGCTCCCCGGTCGCCTCGCTCGCCGCCTTGTCCGATCCGAACGGGCGGAATACTCCGGGCTTGGTGAGAGGCTGGCCGATCCCGTTCCGTCCGCTCATCAACTGCATGATCCCCTGCCCGGTCGGCCCTGCACCCCTCATCGCGTTCGCAGCGAAGCCGCCGAGCGTGGGGGCGTCCACCATCTCCGACTCCCCGAACCCGAGGCCCGAGGCAGGGTTCAATCCCTGCGTGCCGAGGGTTGTGATCTTCTCTCCCTTCCTCGCGTCGCCGCTGACCGGCAACTGCGTGGCCCGGTAGCTCGCCACGTTCTCGGGATTGATGCCCGAGCGTTCCCATTGTTCCTTCCGGTACTCGTCTCCCATCGACGCCACCGCCTGCACCATCTTGGCCCGGCCGGGGTACTGGACCGGAAGCCGTGCGGCCACCTTCCCCATGTGGACGAGGAAGGACTGGAACGGCAGGACGCGGCGCAGGTAGTGACGCTGCCACGGGGCCTGATTGGCGTAGTCGTTCAGGAAATCGTTGATGTGCCGGGCTACCTGATCCATCTCGCCCTGGCCGATGAAGTCGATCTTCTCCGCGAAGGACATGGCCTTGTCGAACCGCTCCCCGGATTCCATGAGGGCCTTCTTCGCGGCGCGCTTCTTCACCTCACTGATGCCGAGCGAGTGGCGGAAGAAGTCGTCCACGTCCTCGTTCATCCTGTGCGGGATGTTCGCCGCCTGCCGCAGCCGCGACTGCGTGACTCCCGTGGCGGGGGCCTCCACCGCTCCGAAGCCCGAGCCGCTGAACGAGGTGGGCAGGAGCTTCCTCACCTCGGGGCTTATCGCGTCCCTGAAGTCTCCCGGCCTCGCTCCACCGAGAGTCGCCATGCCCGCGCCGCCGACGAGGTTGTTGACGTAGAAGCCGGGTCGCGCGACGAGAGCGGTCCAGCGCAGGTAGTCGTTCGGCTTGTCGAACAGGACGCGCATGACCCTCCCGCCCCACAGCGGCTTCAACTGTCCCTCCAGTTCCCGCGCGACGTGCTTGGGGATGGCGAACAGGCGGCCCTCGGGGACGGCCTCGGGTGCGGTCTTGTGCAGGTTCGACACGGCCTCGGCACCGAGGTCGCTGATCGGATCGCCTCCGTCGATAGCCGCCTCGATCCTCGCCTTCCGGTGCAGGTCCGGGGTCATCAGGACTTCGTTGTCCCAATCCACCTCATCCATC
>JANPDX010000383.1:0-6749 GCA_031431695.1 Dehalococcoidia bacterium | reverse complement strand
GTCCGAGCTGGCAACCCTCGAAGCCTTCGCTGCGCAGGCGGCAACCGCCATCGAGACGGCTCGTGCGCAAAACGCGCTGGCCGAGCGCAACCGGGAGGTCAGCGAGGCGCTGGAGCGTGAATCGGCGTCCGCAGACGTTTTGCGCGCCATCAGCATGTCGCCGGGGGATATCGAGAAGACTCTGCCTGAAATCGGCCGCGCGGCCCTTCGGCTGTGCGATGCCGACCACGCCGCTATCTTTTTCCGCGACTCTGGCGGCGCGTTTGGCCCATCTGTCACCGCGTGGGATTCGGCCCGAGGTTTTCGGCGCGCGCAGGCTTATGCCGGGCTGTTTAACGATCCGGCTGGCTTCACCGGCGCGGCCATGGGAACCAATGGGCCAGTCAGCGTTGCAGGCCGAATAGAGGACTGGGAAGCAGATTACCCCGGCAACGCCGCCATGGCGCGGGCCGACGGACTGAGCGAAGCGGCGGCGCTCACTGTCCCCCTGCCGGGGCCATCGGGACCAATTGGCGCGATCATCGTGCGTCGTAACACGGCCCGCCCGTTCGGCCCGCGCGAAGTAAGTCTCCTCCAGACCTTCGCGGACCAGGCCGTCATCGCGATCGAAAACGCGCGGCTGTTCAACGAACTGGAGGAGCGCAACCGCGAGGTCACGGAAGCGCTGGAGCGGCAGACGGCGCTTTCCGACGTGCTCGAGATCGTCAGCCAGGCGCCGACGGACGTTCAGCCCGTCCTTGACGCCATCGTGGCGAGTGTCGGCCGGCTGTTGGGGGCGGATCAGTCGTTGCTCTTCGGCGTCGAAGGCGACGAACTGGTCGAACTGGCCAGTCAGACTCCACTCACCCGTGATCGGATCGGCCAGCGCTGGCCAATCCAGGGCAGCGACTCCGGGGTGGCCGACCTGGTGCGTTCTGGCGGAACCAGCCACCGATACGGCGGTGCGGAAGCGTGGTCTGATTCTCCCGGAATGCTTTCCATCCTGAATGACTTAGGCATCGAGCAGATAACTCGCTTGGTAGTTCCTCTCAAGCGCCAGGACGAAGTCTTCGCCATACTCGGAATCCGCCGGTACGACGGCATTCCGTTCACGGACGCACAGGTTAGCCTGGCGGAAACCTTCGCGGACCAGGCCGTCATCGCCATCGAAAACGCGCGGTTGTTCAACGAGCTGCAGGAGAGCAACCGCGAGGTGAGCGAGGCGCTGGACCAGCAGACCGCGATGGCCGAGGTGCTGCAGGCTATCAGCCGTTCTGTGTTCAACGTCGAAGCCGTGCTGGAAACGCTGGCCGAACGTGCGGCACGCCTTCTGAACTGTACAGTTGCCGACATCACCACGCTCCGCGACGGTCAGTTGGACGTTGTTGCCGTGTTTCCTCAAAACCGCGCCGATGCGGTCTACATGCGAGCCGCGCACTATGACCTTGAGTCGGGGCCACGCGCGGTCGCCGTACGCGAGCGACGTCATGTCTCGTCGATGGTCAAGTCCGGAGATCCGGTGATTGGGACTGCGCAGCAGAGCGTTCGAGACTGGTGGGAGACTTTCAAGCCCGCCGCCGTTTCCGCCGTTTACGTACCGCTCCTAAGCTCCGTGGATTGCCTTGGGGTGCTCACAGTTGGCGACTTCGCGGAGCGCTTTTTCAACGACCGCGAGGTTGCCCTGCTCCAAACCTTCGCCGACCAGGCGGTGATCGCGATTGAGAACGCGCGGCTGTTCAACGAGCTGCAGGAGAGCAACCGCGAAGTCAGCGAGGCTCTGGAGTACCAGGTGGCCCTCGCGGATGTGCTGGGGCTCATCAGCGGCCGGAGCACCGACCTCACGCCCGTGCTCGACGGGATCGCCCGGAGCGCACTCGAACTGTGCGACGGCGCAGACGTTTCCATCATGCTGGTAGACGGGGACCTGGTGAAGTTTGCCGCCCGCGCGATTGCCGGTGACCTGCCGGACGGAAGTGTCCCACTGGGTACGGAGTACCCGATCTCCAGTGAGTTCGTGCATGGGCGTTCGATTCTCGAGCGGCGCGTAATTCAGCTTGAAGACAGGCTGACCGACCCGGAGTTCGGCGGCGCGGGACGCCAGATAGCCGAGTCCTATGGAAGCCTGCTTCGAGCTGTCCTTTGCGTGCCGTTGCTCGCGGGCGACAACGCGCTCGGAGTCATCTATCTGTCCAGGGACGAACCTCGGGCTTTCACCAGCCGCCAGGTTGCCATCGTCTCGGCATTCGCGGACCAGGCCGTCATCGCGATCGAAAACGCGCGGCTGTTCAACGAACTGCAGGAGCGCAACCGCGAGGTGAGCGAGGCACTGGATACTCAAACGGCCATGGCAGAAGTCCTCAGTATCATTGCCTCCTCGCCGACCGACGTCGGACCCGTGCTTGATGCCGTCATCCGCAGCGCGGTGCTGCTGTGCGAGGCAGAGGACGGCGTCATCTATCGGCCAGAGGGGAATGTCCTCCGGAATGTCGCCGGGTTCGGCGAACGCGCCATGAGCGGTCTGCCGGTCCCGAACGACGACTCCACTGTCTCGGGAAGAGCCCTGCGCGAGCGGCGGGTGATCTCCATCGACGATGTCGAAGCGACCGACTTCACCGGCGGCAAACAGGTCCGCGCCGTGGTCCCCCATCGGACAGTCGTCGCCGCGCCATTGATCGGGGGCGACCAGGCGCTGGGAACCATTACTCTAATCCGGCGCGAAGTGCGCCCGTTCAGCCCAAAACAGGTGGACTTGCTCGAATCATTCGCCGACCAGGCCGTCATCGCCATCGAAAACGCGCGGTTGTTCAACGAGCTGCAGGAGCGCAACCGCGAGGTGACCGAGGCGCTGGAGCAGCAAACTGCGATGGCCGAGGTTCTGAACATCATTAGTCGCTCTACTATGGATGCGCAGCCAGTGCTCCTGGAAATCGGCCAACAGGCGGCAAGGCTCTTGCGGACTGACCTCGCCAACGTCATGCAACTTGAGGGGCGCACGCTCGGCTACACCGCCACCTATTACAAATCCGACCCGGGGCTCGACGAAGCCGTCAGGCTAATGCGTGAGGTCGAATTTGACCTGGATGGTCCCGGTAACCACGCCTTAGCGATCCGCACGAAGCGGTCGCAGGTGTACACAATCCACACGGCGGACTGGCAAGCGATGGAGACGCGGCCCGTGGCGGTGCGGCGGCTGCTCGAAGCGCTAGACAGCGCGTGGGGATCGTTCAGCTGTCTGATTGTGCCGCTCTTGAAGGATGAAGAGGCGATCGGGGTCATCGAGGTCGCGGTACGCGGGGTCCACGAGTTCAGTCCGAGGGACGTCAAGCTCCTCGAAACCTTCGCCGACCAGGCCGTCATCGCCATCGAAAACGCGCGGCTGTTCAACGAACTGCAGGAGCGGACGACAGAACTGGGGACGCTGAACGTCGAGCTGGAGCTGGCTTCGAAGCACAAAAGCGACTTCCTCGCCAACATGTCGCACGAGCTGCGGACGCCGCTGAACGCGATCATCGGCTACTCCGAGTTGCTCCAGGAAGAAGCCGAGGACAAGGGCGACACGTCTTTCGTTTCCGACCTCGGCAAGATCAACAGCGCCGCCCGCCACCAGCTCACGCTCATTAACGACATCCTCGACCTGGCCAAGGTTGAGGCGGGCAAGATGACCTTGAACATCGCCGAGTTCGACATCGCCGGGATGCTCCGCGAAGTCGAGGCCATCGCGCAGCCGCTGGCCGACAAGAACGGCAACCGGCTCGTAGTCGAATGTCCCGCGGATATCGGTGCGATGACCGCCGACCCGCTGCGGGTGAGGCAGTCGCTGTTTAACCTGATATCGAACGCGGCCAAGTTCACGAAAGGCGGGGAGGTCCGCCTCGCGCTGAGTCGTCAGCCCGGCGACGATGGCAGGGTCATGTTCGCGGTTTCGGATACGGGCATCGGGATGACCGCCGAGCCGATGGGGCGGCTCTTCCAGTCGTTCAGCCAGGCAGAAGCGGAGACGGCGCGGCAGTTTGGCGGGACCGGCCTGGGGCTCGCGATTTCGCGCCACTTCTGCCGGATGATGGGCGGCGATATCACGGTCACGAGCGAGCCGGGCGTCGGTTCGACGTTTACGGTTACGCTACCGTCGGTGTGCGCGCAGGTGGAAGGATGAAGGGACGAGTGCCGGGTTCCGAGTTCCGAGTGCCGAGTCCGCCTGCGGCGGGGTGCCCGGTGTCTCACACCACGGGAGGCGCACGATGAGTGAATTACGCGCCTTCCACCTGAAAGCCCAGGGCGGCCGCCGCGTTCGCCAGCTGGCGGTCGTGGGTCGCAAAGATCAGGCCCTCAACGGGTGTATCTCGCAGGACAATCGCAGTTGCGAGGTGCATCGCATCGAGCGCCCTCACAATTGTCGGCATTGGGCCTGCGGCGGTAGCGATAACTTGAGGTGTCACCGCAACCCAGCGAATCGCCTGTCGCATTTCATCGAATTCGGCGACGGCGCGGGATTGAGCGTTTCGGGAGAGGTTCCCCATCCGGCCAAGTCGATCCAAAGTCCGGGCGGCCTCGACAACCGCGATTTCGGAAGCGACGGCGAAGTCCCATATTGCCCATCGTTCCAACACAGGCCCGTCGCCGAGCAGCTTCCTCAGGATGCAGCTGGTATCAAGAAAGTAGATCACGATCATCCCGGACTTCGCGCAGGACGTTCAGGACGTCTATGCCCGATGCGAGTGGAATCCGCTCAATGTGGACATCGCGCATGTGCTTTGTGGCTGGCCGAGACCCAGGGAAGGAGTTTTCAATGCCCGCGAGCGGATCACAGGGCGAAAGCGTCGCCAGCGGCTCGCCCTCGCTTTCGATCACTACTCGCTCCCCAGCGCGGACACGATCAAGCACCTCGCGCAGGTTCGCTTCCAACTCCCCAACCGTCAGCGTCGTCATGGGCTGATTCTACCACCATGGGAGGCACACGATGAGTGAGCCGACGAACGCTGAACTGCTTGCCCGGCTGGCCGAGGCCGAGCGCGAGCGCGACGCGGCGCTCGAAACGCAGGCGGTGATGGCCGAGGTGCTTGCGGTGATTGCGGGCGCGCCCGCCGACCTCGACACCGTGCTGCCGCAACTGGCGGCCGCGATCAGGAAGCTTTGCGAGGCCGAATCGGTGGTCGTCGCGCACATGGCTGGCGATTCGATGCGTGTCTGGAAGACCGGGGTGGGAAGTCGTAGCCTCCCAGCCGTGCTGAGTACGAACCCCGCCAACCGGATACCCGGAAGTGTCGCCATGCAGACGAACCAGCCCGTGCGGGTGGCTGGGCCGATTGATGCTTGGGCGGACCAGTTCCCGCTTTCCGCCGCATGGTGCCGGGCCGAGGGCAAGGAGCTCTGGTCGGTTTTGGCTGTCCCGTTGCCGGGCAGCGGCGGCGCAGCGGGGACAATCGTCCTGGAACGCTTCGACGGCGTGCCCTTCAGCGACCGGCATCTCGCCATCCTCGAGACCTTCGCCGCCCAGGCCGTCATCGCCATCGAAAACGCCCGGCTGTTCAACGAACTGGAGGAGCGCAACCGCGAGGTGACGGAGGCGCTGGACACACAGCAGGGGACCTCGGCGGTTCTGGAAATGATCAGCCGCACCCCGACGAACCTCGAGGGCGTGCTGGTCGAAGTGGTGACGGCGGCCGTCCGGCTTTGCGGCGCTGACGAGGCCTACCTCGTACACACGGAAGACGGGGTCTCGATCAAGCGGCTCGATCTCACATTGGCGGGGATTCGGTGGTACGACGGGGCGGACCTCGGCCTGACCGCGCGCCGTCCCGCGGACCGCGCATACCTTGAGGGGCAGACCATCCACCTCCATGGGACGACCGAAGAGATCGTTGGCCAGTACCCGGCGCTCCTGAACCCGCCGGAGGATGGCATAACCGTGCTATCGACTCCGTTCCGAGGCTCCAAAGGGCTGTTGGGGTTTGTCTCGGTCCGGCGGACGGAAGTACGGCCATTCAACCCGAGGGAGATTGCGGTCCTGGAAACCTTCGCCGCCCAGGCCGTCATCGCCATCGAAAACGCCCGGCTGTTCAACGAACTGGAGGAGCGCAACCGCGAGGTCAGCGAGGCGCTGCGGCGCGAGGAGGCAACCGGGGAGATCCTGCGCCAGATTAGCTGGTCTCCCGAAGAACTCGACCAGACGTTGCAGGCGATCGCGGGAGCGGCTACCAGTCTGACTGGTGTCAGCGCTGCAATCTTCCTTCCAGACGGTGACGAATTCGAGATGCGCGGGCAAGCCTTCGCACCAGGAGAGGAAGGCATCGCACGTGCGCGAGGGATACGAACCACAGGCGGCAGATTGAGCAGTGTGCTTGCCAGTAGAGAGCCCTGGAGCTTTGACGAAACAGAATTCCAACAGAGTTCGCGGACGGATACCAGTGCATTTGGAGTGAAGGCCGGCGCGTACGTGCCAATTCTTCGCGCCGATACCGCGCTCGGCGTCCTCGGGGTCGCAAACTCGACCGGCGAGCCAATCTCTCCCGAGACGATCACGCTCCTCCAGTCCTTCGCGGACCAGGCCGCCATAGCGATCGAGAACGCACGGTTGATTGGTGAACTTCGGGAGAGCAACGCGGGCCTGGCGCAGTCGTTGGAGCAGCAGACCGCCACCGCGGAGGTCCTGGAGGTCATCAGCAAGGCGCCTTCGGATTTGCAGGCCGCGCTGGATGCCGTGGTGTTGAAGGCCTCGCTGTTGCTTGATTCGCGCTCGGGTATCGTGGCCCGGCGGACAGCCACGGGGAGGG
>JANPDX010000382.1:0-2496 GCA_031431695.1 Dehalococcoidia bacterium | reverse complement strand
CGCGCTCGATTTCACCGGCCATGGAGCATCCACGGTGCCGGGCGGCGGCGGATACACCGCGGAAGTCCTGATGGGAGACGTGGACCTCGCACTCTCGATGATCGGGCCCGCCACGTTATCGGGCCGCGGCCTGGGAGCCTACATCGCCCTGCTCACGGCCGGAGCAAGGCCGTCCCTCGTGCGCGGAGCTATCCTGCTGGATGGGGCGGGCCTGGCCGGTGGTGGCGACCGGCCGGGGCCCGTGATGGTGCGCGGCGTCCCGGGGCGAGCAACGGCCCCAGACCCGTTTGCCCTCGTCGAGCTCGCCTCCGATCTTCGGCCGCCTGAATACGTTGCCCGATTCGCGGAGTTGGCCATGGAACATTCGGGCCTCGATACACCGGTGGCCGCCTGTGGCAAGGCACGCCCGGACTGGCTGAAGGCTGTGCTTGCGGTCACCGGATCCGGCCAGATGGAATTGAGCGCGGCACTGGCCTTGTACAGCCGGGCCTAGCCCGCGATGGCTTCGACGATGGTTCGACTCCATGTCCCGGCGCCCGGCAACTGCTATCGGACGACTCGAGTACGGCCCAGCGGCTCTCAGCGGAGGAAGTTGAGGAGGCTGGTGCCGCTTGTGCGGCCGATTGCCCCAAGCGCGGCCTCGAGGGCATTTTGGGCGGCCGTGAACTGAATGATAGTCTCAGCGATGTCGATGTCCTCGATGTTCGCGCGCAGTTCCTGGAGGTTGGTGTCCGTATCAGCTGACCGGTTGGTCGTCGCCTCGAATCGATTGACGCGGGCACCGACATCAGCGCGGGCATTGAGGACGCGTTCGAGGGCGCCATCGATGTTCGCGAGCGAGGCGTTGATGGTGGTGGTCGGGGCGTTGGTGTTCAGGTTGTCCCTGATCTGAATAAGGTCGCCAAACATCGAGCCAAAGACTTCAGTCCCGACGACGTTCACCGCGACGGAATCCTGGGTCGAAATCTGGCGAATGCGCTGGCCGTTGTCACCCTGCCAGCTGACCGCATTGGGAGGGTTGCCAGATACCAAGAAGGCGGGAGTCTGCGTCTGGTGTCCGCTGAAAATGTAGGCGCCGCCGAAGTTGGTGTTCGAAACCTGTGCGAGCTGCTGGATGATCTGGTCGAGTTCGGAGGCGATGTTTGCCTTGTCGGATGGACCGAGGGTACCGGTAGCTCCCTGAACGGTGAGTTCGCGGGCGCGCTGCAGGAGCTCCGTCGTACCGTTGAGGGCTGATTCGGTGACGTTCAGGAATGCGGTGCCATTTTCGAGATTGCGCCGCATCTGTGCTTCGAAGGCGATGTTCTTGCGATGCTGCATCGCGAGTGCCGAGCCGGTCGGGTCATCGCTGGCGCGTTGTATGCGGCGGTTCGTCGAGAGCTGCCGCTGCACGGTGTCCATGCGATCCGCGGCGGCGCCCATGAACTGGATCTGGTTATTGACTCGGGATTGCTCGCTGAGACGCATGGTTTATCCGACCCCGGTGCGGTTGATGAGTGTGTCGAGCATCTCGTCGATGGTTGCGATGACTCGCGCGGCTGCGTTGTAGGCATGTTGCGATGCGTTGAGGTTGGTGACTTCTTCGTCGAGGTTGACTCCAGAAACGGACTCTCGAAGCGTGTCGAGATGGTCGACCAGCAGGCCAGCGGATTCGGAGAGCCCGTTCGCCCGGTTCACATCGGCGCCGAGAACGGACACGATGTTCGCGTAGTAAGTAGAGGGCGAGGTTTCGACCTGGAACGTGGCGTTACCCACCGCCGTGAGGTCGGCGAGCTGTTGCGCGGCGGAATAGGCGGCGCCAGAAGTCACCGCGATGGTTGCGACAGTGTTCGCGCCGTTCGTGAAGGCGATTGTCCCGCCGGGTGGGGCCATTGCTGCGAGGATAGCGGTACCGACGAATGGTCCCGCCACCGAACCGTAGCGAAGTTCGACGTTTGGACCGGAGGCGACCATGTAGTACGTACCGGGCTGCAGTCCGGAACCGAGGGTGATGCCGGAGGCGGTATTGCCGGCGCTCAATGACTCGTTCAACACCAGGTTGCCGGCGGCGAATCCGGCAAGCATGTTCGGCGCTTGCTGGATGTTGGCGATAGCCAATGCGATGGCCGCGCTGCCGGGCTGATTGGCGGCGGAAGCGGCCGCGATCGATTGTGGGCTGGCGACAAGTGCCGCGTTGATCGCGATATTCGAAGCATCGCTCCCGGTCAGGAACTGGAGGCCCGTAGCGTTGTTCAGGCCGTAACCATCTTGATGGATGGAGTTGACGGAATTGATGAGGCCACTGGCGAACGCGTTGAGCTTGGCGATGAGTTCTGGCAGGGCTACGTCACGGGCGTCGAGCACTCCGCGAAGCTGTCCCGCCGACACCGTGACGGCGCTGTTGTCGATGGCGAACTGAAGGTCGACCATTCCCGGCTCAGCGATGGATCGCACCGTTTGTACGGCGCGGAAGGAGGTGCCAAAGACAAGCTCGTGGCTGCCCAGGTAGACGGCCAT
>JANPDX010000381.1:0-10982 GCA_031431695.1 Dehalococcoidia bacterium | reverse complement strand
GGCGCTGTTGCGGTGGGGGATCGAGGACATCCGGAACTTTTATGCGAACGATGTTCGATTTCTGAGCCAGTTTTAGTAAGTCGTTAGTCGATAGTCTTTAGTCGTTGGAAACCAGGAGAACCCCATGCGCCCCTTGAAAGTTGAAGCTATGCCCGCCACATTCCGGCCCTCACCCCCTGCCCCTCTCCCGACTCCTGCGTCGCGGGAGAGGGGAGTTCAGGGCTGCGCCTGGCAGGCTAACGGCCAAACGCTAACGGCTAACGGCCACTCGCCGGAGGCGCGCCAATGAAACTCTCGCTGAACTGGTTGAGGGAGTTTGTCGATGTGGATTTGGCGGTGCCGGAGTTGGCTCGGCTGCTGATCGACGCGACGGCGGAAGTTGAATCGTGGGAGACGATTGGGGCGGGCTGGGACACGGAGCGGATCCGCGTGGCCGAAGTAATCGCGGTGGAGCCGCATCCGAACGCGGACCGGTTGCGGCTGGTGACGGTGGAGGCGGGCCATGGGCGTCAGCAGGTGGTGTGCGGGGCGCCAAACGTGGCGGTGGGCCAGAAGGTGGCATTCGCGACCGAGGGGGCGGAGCTGTTCGATGGTCACACGGGCGAAAAGGCGAAGCTGAAGCTGCGCCCGATCCGCGGCGTGGACTCGGCGGGGATGGTACTGAGCGAAAAGGAATTGGGACTGAGCGGCGACCACGAAGGGATCCTCGTCCTGCCCGCGGAAACGCCGGTTGGGCGGCCCCTGGTCGAGGTGCTGGGCGACGTTGTGTTCGACATTTCGACCTGGGCGAACCGGGCAGACTTGCTCGGGGTGATGGGCTTCGGGCGCGAGACCGCGGCCATCACGGGCAAGGTGCTGCGGCAGCCGGACCTGGGGCATTCGCAATCGGAGAAGCGAGCCGAGGACTTCATCTCGGTGGCGATCGAGGCGCCGGACCTGTGCCGCCGGTTCACTGCATCGATCATTGAGAATGTGACCATCGGGCCGTCTCCGCTGTGGATGCAGGAACGGCTGCAGAAGGCGGGGATGCGGTCGATCAACAACGTCGTCGATATCACGAACTACGTGATGCTCGAAACGGGACAGCCGTTGCATGCGTTCGACTACGACCGGGTGCGAGGCAAGCGAATCGTCGCGCGGCGGGCTTCGGCGGGCGAGAGGCTCGTAACGCTCGACGGCGTCGAGCGGGAATTCGACGGCGAGATGCTGTTGATTTGCGATGGCGAGGGGCCGGTCGGCATCGCCGGCGTGATGGGCGGCGGGAACAGCGAGGTGAGCGAATCCACGCGCAACGTTCTGCTCGAAATCGCGAACTTCAAGCCGGGCAGCATTCGCCGGACATCGACGTACCTGAAGCTCCGGACGGAGGCTTCGTTGCGTTTCGAAAAAGGCCTGGGGATGGAAATGCCCGAGTACGCGCAGCACCGGGCGCTGCACTTGTTCGAACAGCTGACCGGCGGGACCTCCGCTTCGGGGCTCGTCGATGCCTACCCGGGCAAAGAGGCGCCACGAACGATCGTGGTGGAGGCGGCGCGCATCGAGCAGGTCCTGGGGATCGCCGTGCCGACCGAAGACGTGCGGCGGATACTCACGGATCTCGGTTTCGTTTGCCATTTCGTGCCGCCGGGGAAGTACAGCGTGCAGCCACCGGACTGGCGTCCTGATGTCGAGATCGCGGACGACGTGATCGAGGATATCGGCCGCATCCATGGGTACGACAAGCTGCCGACGACGATGCTTCGCGGGCGTCTTCCCGCGCCAGAAGTGGACCCGCTGCGAGACTTGCGCGAGCGGGTTCGCGACCTTGCGGCATCGCTCGGGTTCCAGGAAACCATCAGTTACACGCTTACGGACATGGCGCGCCTTCGCCGTATGGTCCCGGAAGACGACACGCTGCGTTCGGACCCGCTCGGCGTGGTGAACCCGGTGGCAGCCCAGCATACGTTCCTGAGAACGTCGTTGCGGCCTTCCGTGCTCGAGACGTACGCGGCGAACCAGAACCACCAGGACGGTGCCCTGCGCGTGTTCGAGGTGGGGTTCGAATACCTGCCGGTGGAAGCGGACCTTCCCTACGAGCGGCCGGTGCTGTGCGCCGCGCTCGGGGGTGCGCGAGAGGGCCGCTGGACACGGACGGGCGGCGAACGCCTCGACTTTTACGATGCGAAGGGTTTCGCCGAGGCGCTGTTACGGAGCCTGGGAATTGCGGGTGGGTACGGCCCGCGGGTCGAATTTGGCTTCCTTGGGGGCCACACCGCCGAGGTTCGCGTTGGGAAAGAGGTTGTTGGAGTGATCGGGCAGGTCCACCCGGACAGTGCTGCCGCGTTCGATATTGGCGAGCCTGTCTTCCTTGTGGAGCTCTGGATACCGGAGTTGCTGCGGCATCTGCCAGAACGGCCGGCCTACACCGCCCCATCGCGGTTCCCGGAGGTACGGCAGGACCTTGCGTTGGTCGTCGATGCGGAGCTTGCCGCGGGACGAGTGCTGGAGATTGCGAGGTCGCACCGGAGTGGCGGCATTCGGATTGTGGCGGACTTGTTCGACGAATACCGGGGAGCGGGCGTGCCTGAGGGGAAGAAGTCGCTGGCGTTGGGCCTGCGATACCAGGCAACGGATCGGACGCTGACGGATGCGGACGTCGCGCGAGTTCAGCAAGGCCTGGTGACACGGCTATCGAAGGAGTTTGGTGCGACCGTCCGGGGTTCGTGAGTTTGGTATGATTGCCGCATGACACGCGTGGAAGAGTTGCTCGAACAGGTGCGGGCGCTCAACCCTGATGAGCGGGAAGAGTTGCGGGCGCGCCTTGATGCCGAGCCGGGCGAAGATTTTGAACTCTCGCCGGAGTGGAAGGCGGAGATAGAGCGGCGGATCGAAGGCTGGGAATCTGGGAACAGCGAAACGCTTTCGTGGGATGAAGTGAAGACACGATTGCGAGCGCAAATCGATGCCGCCAAGGGTTGAGTTCGACCCCGGCTTCGATCTGGACCTGGCAGGGGCTATCGAGTTTCTGCTCAAATCGTCGATTGCCCGGGCGGAACGGTTCGCAGACGAATTCGAGGTCGCCGTCGAACGGATGATGGCGTTTCCGTTTTCCGGAAGCCCGCACGATTCTGCAACGCGTTCGGCGCGAATCGGGAACGGCCCTTACTCCATTATCTACTTCGTTGCTCCTGACGGAGGCTTTCTCCGGTTCTTCGCGCTGGCCCATGCCTCGCGTGAGCCCGGCTACTGGCGGGGGCGGCTGTAAGAGCGCTTGCTTTCGCGTGGATGCGGTTCGCGATAGATTCGGGGCATGACGACGAAGGCCCCCAAGAAATCCTCCGGCGAACTCGTGGCCGGCGATTACCACCGCATTCTCGAACCCGATTCCCAGTGGGAGTTGGGCGGATTTGCCCTTCCCGACGGTTCGACCTGGCAATACAAAGAGCCCTCAGCCGTTGTGCTGGTGCGGAACGGCGTTTTGCAGGTAGCCGCGGTTCCCTACACGCGCGGGAACGACCGCGTGCAAATCCTCGACAACGCGAAGCACATGTACTTTTCGAAGCAGCGCTTCGAAGTGCCAGCCGGCGGCAGAATCACATTCGAAATCGAGATTGCCGCCCGAACGGTTGGGACGCAGCCGGGAAATCTCTATGACGGTTATGTCAGTTGGAACCTGCTGGACCTGACGACCGGTTGGGCGTTGGACTTTTTCACCGGCGGAGACACCATCGCGACCGTGTATGGCCGGCTGCCCTTTCCCGGGGCCGCCGTGCCCGACACCGGGAATGCTCGTGCGTTCTGCATGTTCAACGAGTTGAAGAACCTGCCGACAAAGCAGGGACAGAAGCATGCCTACCGCATCACGTACGACCAGGGCACCGACTCAGTCGAGTTCGGGGCCGATGGCAAGGTAGTCGATAGATACGAGAATGTGCCGGACAAGATCGCGGGCTTCACGGCGGCGCTCGGACTGATGTCGGAAATCGACATCGTTGAGGGCAAGTCGGTGAGTTGCCATGGGCAGGGCGTGGTTGGCCAGTGGGGGCCGATGAGGGTGTTGACCGAACCGGCAGCTTAGCGATTCACGATTCACGATTCACGATGGACGGTTTCGCATTGCTTGTGACGGTGGTGGGGGCAGGAGTTTCGGGCCTGACTACGGCGGTTGTGCTGCAGGAACGTGGCCACAGGGTGCAGGTGGTTGCGGCCGCGACCGGATCTGGTGGAGGGCGTGCGCTAAGCGGGCACGGGCACGGCGATTTCGCCACCAACAAGGACCACACGAGGCCCGGCGGACAGACCAGCCCCGGCGATTGCGGCGATGAGTTCGGATTCGCCCGGCGACTCTTCCTCTCTCGGATCAAGGATCAGCCAGGCCTGGCCCTTCGCGGTTTCGATCAGCCACTTGAGGCGGTTGAGGGTCTGGGGCTCGAGATGTTGCACCGCAGGCCACCAGACCAGCCGGGCGGTGGGTTCGGCGGTGAGAAGCGTTGACGCGAACGATGGCCGCGGCTTCATCGCCCCGGCCTCGGCGAGGACGGAATCCGGGGCGGAGACGCACATGATGGCTCCGTCAGCGGTGTCGAGGTTCAAGTCCGTGAGGGCGCCCATTTCGATGACGGTATCAGGAGCAGCACCGCCAGTCTCTAAGGCGACTTCCTCGCCTGCAGCAAGTAGCGTCCGTCCCTCAGCACGATTCCGTCCGGCGTCGTCAGTTCAGCTTCAAGCGTCCGGAGGGCGAGAATGTCGAGTTCGACGCTGAAGCCGGGGATCGTCCAGGGCGCCACGACGAGCATTTGCACGAGGTCGGAGAGGGTTGCGAACGCGGTACGGAAGTCGTGGCGCTGAAATTCCACCTCGTAGCCGAGGTCCCGAAACGAACCTGGGTAGTCATCGTCGTGGTTTGGGAAGCGCGTGGCACGGTCGAAGTAGCGGCGCAGTTCGGGCCAGGTGCCGGAAGTGACTTGTTGAGTTACGACCAAACCGCCGGGGGCGAGGATACGGTCTAATTCGGCCGGGTCGAGGGCTTCATGGCGGTCAAGGACAAGGTCGAAACTGCCGTTCCGGAACGGCAGGTGCATCCGTTCGGCCTCGCACCAGACGAGAGGCACGCCTCGTGGAGCGAGCCTTTGATGAGCCAATCGAGCGTTCGGGGCCCACTGCTCCGTAGCGGTCAGGCGCGCGAACTGCAGGCCATCGATGATTCGGAGCAAGACTTCGCCGCCGCCGGTGCCTAGATCGATCGCCGAATCAGCGCGTCGCAGAGCGTCCCTGGCCAGGGCCTCATAGTCCCAGGGTATGGGCCCGCCAAGCGGACGCATGTTGATGAACGACAGATCCCAGCCGGTGGCGTGGCGCGCGAGTGCCTCAGCGGCGAGCAGTTCGGGATAGGGCTGCTCGGCCGTCACTTCTTTCTCAGCGCGAGAAACTGATCGACGGTGAGGCCCGCCTTCTTGATCTGCTTCGAAAGCAAGCCAGTGCCCAATTCACGGTGTTGGGGGATCGACAGGTTGGATGGCTCGCCGGTCTTCACAAGGACAACGTGGCTCCAAACCTGACCGATTTTCGTCCACCCGGCCTTCTCGAAGGCGCGGACGGCGTCAGCACCGGAGATGTTGCCCCAACCGCCCCATGCCTCAGACCGAGACCACGATGGGTTCTCCGGCAGACCGGTCCATCAACGCCAGCGCCTTTTGATCCTCCGCCCATAACCAGGCGACGATGGCCTCACGGATGTTCACCATGGCTTCCTGTTCGTCCTTGCCCTGGGTGGCACAACCGGGGAGGGCCGGGCGTTCCGCGACGATCCATCCGTCTTCGTCTTTTTCGAGTGTCACGTGAAAGAGCATTGGCAAATTCTACATGATCATCTTGCGGCGCCTGGCGGCGTTGCAGGCGAATCTCAAGCTACGAACGCGAGCCGCCGGTCGCGATGCAGTTGTTCGACGAGTTGGGGCGGGACCGGGAGATCTCGAAGGTCGATACCCAACGAAGGAAAAAGGATCTCGATCCCGATCACCGTGCCGTCCGCCGAATAATCGATGCGTCGCGAGTCGTCCAGGTCGTGGCCGTAGGAATAGGGCGCGTCAGAGAGGACAAGGTAAAGCGCGTCGGCGACTTCGTCGTATTCAATCCTCATCGTCAACCTCCGTGTCCGCGACAGTTATCACCATAATCGACGGCCCTTGATCGTCAACTACTATTTTTATGCGCTGGGACCCAACGGTGCCCACCAGCATTCGCGTGCCCGGCTTCTTCCCAGGTCTCTCAGTATCAAAGCCTGAATAGACGGCCTCGGCGGCTCCCCGTTCGATGTGCCGGTGAGCGGCACGGCGAGAGGCGTGCGAGGTCCAGTCGAAAGGCTTCAATCGGCCCGCTCCTGCGCAGATTCTACCTGATCATCTTGCGGCGCTTCGCGGCGTTGCTGCCTTTGCCCGCCGGACTGTTTTGACCTGAGCCACCCAGGGTTCGAATCTGGTCATTCGTTGGCCCGCTGGGCTTGGCGAGGACGGGGGCGGCCGTCTTCTTGCGGGCAGAGCCTTCGGTGCCGTTCGCGCCGCTCGCGGCGATGTCGCCGGGCGATGGTTGTACGGGCTGAACGGTCGGCGCGGCGTTCTCATTCTGGACGAGGCGCACCTTGAAGAGCGTCCGTGCGACCTGCTTTTGTATGTTCTGGACGAGCTGCTGATACATGTCGTGGCCTTCGCGCTTGAAAGCCACGAGCGGGTCGATCTGGGCGTAGGCCTGGAGGCCGATACTCTGGCGAAGCTCTTCGATGGCCGTGAGGTGCTCCCGCCAGTGGGTGTCGATCGCTTCGAGGAGGAGCCAGTGCTCGACCTTGCGCATGTTCTCGTCGCCGACCGCTTCTTCCATCTGCTCGTAACGGTCTTCGGCGCGGTCCAGCATCTCATGGGAAAGTTCGTCTTTGAGGTCCTGGATCTCTTCGGTGGTGGGGACGTCTTCGGGCGGGAAGATTTCGCGCAGTTCGGCATGGGCCAGTTCAAGTGATTCGATATTGCTGGAGGAGGTGTTCGTGAGGATCTTTTCGATTTCGGGAAGAAGCATGTGGTCGATCACGTTGGCTCGGGTATCGACGCCCCTGAGGATCATGTCCCGCTGCTCGTAGATTTGCTTGCGGTGTTCGTTGATGACGTCGTCGAACTCGACGAGACGCTTGCGGATGTCGAAGTTGTGGCCTTCGACTTTTGTCTGAGCCTGTTCGATGGCGCGTGTGACCATGCGGGACTCGAGCGGCATCTCCTCGGTCATTCCGAGTTTCTGCATCATGCCGGGGACCCATTCGGGGGCGAAGCGCTTCATGATGTCGTCGCCGAAAGAGACAAAGAAGCGGGATGAGCCGGGGTCGCCCTGGCGGCCGGCACGGCCGCGGAGCTGATTATCGATGCGGCGAGATTCGTGGCGCTCGGTGCCGATGACATGAAGGCCGCCGGCGACGGCAACACCTTCGCCAAGCTTAATGTCGGTGCCGCGGCCGGCCATGTTTGTGGCGATGGTGACGGCGCTGGGCTTGCCTGCATCCTTAATGATGAGGGCTTCGCGTTCGTGTTGCTTCGCGTTGAGCACTTCGTGGCTAATGCCCTTTTTCAGGAGGAGGCTGGCCAGGTATTCGGACTTTTCGATCGAGGTGGTACCAACGAGCACGGGCCGTCCGGCCTGGTTCATCGCCTCGATTTCGCTGACGACGGCGTTGAACTTGGCGCGTTCGTTGATGTAGACGATGTCACCTTCGTCATCGCGAACCATGGGCCGGTGCGTGGGGATGACGACAACATCGAGGGAGTAAATCTTGGAGAATTCCTCGGCTTCGGTTTCGGCGGTACCGGTCATGCCGGCGAGCTTTTCGTAGAGGCGGAAGAGGTTCTGGAAGGTGATCGTGGCGTAGGTAATTGACTCTCGCTGGACCTGGAGGCCTTCCTTGGCTTCGACGGCCTGGTGGATGCCGTGGCTCCAGCGGCGCCCGGGCATGAGGCGGCCGGTGAACTCATCGACGATGAGGATTTCGCCGTCTTTGACGACGTAATCGCGGTCGATGCGCTTGAGGAACTCGGCGTCGAGGGAGGCTTCGAGGTGGCGAGCGAGGCGCGATTCGCCGCCGAACAGGTTGTCGATGCCGAGTGCGCGCTCGACGCGGGTGATGCCGTCTTCGGTGAGCGCGATGTGCTTGGACTTGTGGTCGATCTGGAAGTCGCGTTCGTCTTCAAGGCTCTTTACGGCGCGAGCGAACTTTGCGTAAGTGCTGCTGGCTTCCTCGGCGTTGCCGCTGATGATGAGCGGGGTGCGGGCTTCATCGATAAGGATGTTGTCAACTTCATCGACAATCGCGAAATAGAGTGGGCGCTGGGCTTTTTCTTCCCATTCGCGGACCATGTTGTCGCGCAGGTAGTCGAAGCCGAACTCGTTGTTTGTGCCGTAGGTGATGTCCGCGGCGTAGACATCGCGGCGGGAACAGGGCCGGAGGTCATCGAGGCCGCCGCTACCACCCTCCTGACCGGGGCGGTAGCCGGGTTCGTACATGTACGAGACGCCGTTGTTCTGGATGACGCCGACGGACATGCCGAGGGCCACGTACACGGGGCCGTACCAGATGGCATCGCGGCGGGCGAGGTAGTCGTTGACGGTGATGACGTGGATGCCGCGGCCGGCGAGTGCGTTGAGATAGACGGGGGCAACGCCCGTGAGGGTCTTGCCTTCGCCAGTGCGCATTTCGGCTATTCGGCCCTCGTGGAGCGCAATTCCGCCCATGAGCTGGACATCGTAGGGGCGTTCGCCGACTTTGCGGCGGGCCATATCGCGGGCGACGGCGAAGGCCTCGGGCAGGATGTCGTCGAGGGATTCGCCATCGGCGAGGATTTGCTTGAACTCTGCTGTCTTGGCGGCGAGTTCTTCGTCGGAGAGAGCGGTGGTCTCATCCGCGTATGCATTGATTTCGTCGACGATGGTGGAAAGCCGCTTGATCTCCTTTTCGTTGGAGTCTCCGAGGAGGCGGCTGATGAATCCGAGTTTGGGCATGGCCCCAGTGTAACTGATAGAGGAAAGACGGACGGGAAAGGGGAGTTACGAGTTCCGAGTTCCGAGTATGTCCGTGGCGCGCACGCAAAGTGACAGAATCATCCCGGCGGTTAGGCCAGGGGTGCCGATGCAACTTGACTTCAGGGGGCGGTGCTCGTGGCCGGATTGCACCCTCATCCCCCGACCCCTTCTCCCGTGCGCGGGAGAAGGGGAGCTACAGCCCCAGGACGCACCACACGGCAAGTTTCTTCAGCGCTGGCCGGGCCGAGTGGCAAGTGCGCTCAAACCGAACGGGCGATGGCCGTCACCACCGCCGCGGCCACGACCGCTGCAAGCAGCGGTGCGCGGCAGGCGACACAGATCGCTGCAGCGGCAAGGCCGAGCGCACGCTCATCGACGACGAGTGTTTTTCCGGTCGCGAAGGTGCTGGTGACCACGAATGCGGCGAGGAGCGCGGGGGCCAGGGCGCCAACGAGCAGCATCGCTCGGCGCGGGAGTTGGCGGCCACCAACGGCGACCGGGCCGACGGCCTTCATGGCGATGGCGGCTGCGCCAACGAGGATGACCGCGAGCCACATGTCGCTCACTTTCGCCACCAGCCGGCGAGGCATGCAAGCGAGGCCGCGACGACGGGAACACCGGCGCTGGTGAACGGGACAAGGATGACGGCGATAAGGGCGCCGGCTACGGCGGCAATTCGCGACTGGGCAGATTTCATTTGCGGGACCAGGAGCGCGAGGAACAGGGCCGGGAAGGCGGCGTCCAGGCCCAGGGCTTCGGGGTCTCCGATGAAGTCACCGCCGATGACTCCGAGCACGGTGCCCGCGAACCACGAGAGATAGAGCGCGAATCCAGCACCCAGGAGGGCCGGGCCATCGATAGTGCCATCGCCACGGTTGGCGACGGCCCAAGATTCATCAATCACCATCTGCGACTGGATGAATCGGCGCGGAAGGGAGCCATGCAGTGCGGGAGCGACCGATAGGCCGATCGGGACGTAGCGGGAGGCGAGAAGCGCGGCTGCCGCCACGGCCGCACCGAGGCCGCCACCACCGCCGAGTATGGAAACGACCGCGAACTGTGAGGCGCCGGTGAAGGTGGTCAGCGACATGACAACGGGAGCGACCATGCCGAATCCGTTTGCGCGGGCAAGGATACCGAACGAAGCGCCGAAAGCGACGAGGACGAGGCACAAGGGCAGCGAGGCGCGCGCACCGTCGGTGAAGCCTTTGGAGGGCCGATTGGGGTAAGCCCAGGGGCGCAAAATCATGGGTATGGAGCGAAGCACGCGCGGGCAATAGCCGCCAGCGGTTCAGGCCGCTGAAATGGCTCGTTCGCGGTCGAAGGCGCGGAGGGAGAAACGCCAGAGCAGGCAATTGAGACCGCTGACGGTAGCCGCGAACACCAGCCAGGTGACGACGGACGGTTCGATGGTCCGGGTGACGACGAGCATGACGGGGAGCATGGCCGGCAGCAGCACGAGCCCGCTGAGGTGTTCGGCGACGCGAATGTCTTTCGCCCGCGCGGAGAACGCCATGCCGGTAAGGGTCGAGAACGTGGCGAGCGCCGGGGCAACGAGGAGAAAGCCGAGCGGCCAGGTCCAATCGAGGGCGGCTTCGCGGACGGGACCGTGGACCACGGCGACTACCACCGCCATGTACACCGCGTAGATCGCGAACGATGCGGCAATGGCCGGCCCGACAATCGCGAGCAGTTTGCCGAGAAGGAACTGGGCATCGGAAAGAGGCAGCGTGAGGAGCGGTTCGAGGGTGCCCTGGTCTCGTTCGCCAATCACCGCGAAGGCCGACATGGTGGCCGGGATGATGACGGGGCTGAGGAAGAAGCAGAACATCGCCTGGCCGACGGCGAGGTTGACTCCACCGATGGCATTCTCCGGGTCAAAGAGCGCGAGATTCGCGATCGGCAGAATGAGAAAAACGATCGGGAGCACCGTGGCCGTGAGCACGATCATC
>JANPDX010000380.1:0-1578 GCA_031431695.1 Dehalococcoidia bacterium | reverse complement strand
GGTCTTGGTGATCGGCCCAAATGGCACGAATTGGGTCGAACCCTCAGCATCGCGGTGGCCCAGCGCCCCGCATTTCCGGCATCGACTGATCCCCTGCGCGTCTCTTGGGCGATCTAGGTATCGATGTCGAAACCCGCAATCGACACACACCACAAGAGGGCCACGGACCTTGTTGGGATTGCCCCGGTTTCGTAGACACGTTGATTATGTTGCCTGACGATGTTCCTCGATGAAGATTCTTTCATGCTCCGCCGGCGTGCGATAGCTCAACGACGAATGCCGTCGCTGGTTGTTGTAGAAACACTCGATGAACTCGGCGATCTCGAAGCGCGCCGCTTCTCGGTCGTTCCAGTCTCGACGATAGACCAATTCCACCTTCAGCGTTCCGAAGAAGCTCTCGGAGACTGCATTGTCCCAACAGGCACCGCGACCGCTCATGCTGCAGACGATTCCCTCATGGTCCAGCAGAGCCCGGTAAACCCCGCTGGCGTACTGACTTCCACGATCGGAATGATGCATCAATCCCGGCGGTGGCAAGCGACGGTCAAGCGCCATCCCCAACGCCTCGAGCACGAGTTCCGTGCGCATGTGCGAGGCCATCGCCCAGCCTACGACACGGCGTGCGAACAGATCAAGTACTACGGCAAGGTACAACCAACCTTCACGTGTCCAGATGTAGGTGATGTCAGTGGCCCACACCTGGTTCGGCTTGTCGGTGTCGAAGTTGCGGCGCAGCAGATTCGCAGCCACCGGCTTGGTATGGTCCGAGTCCGTGGTCTTGCGGAAACGCTTCGGGCGGCGCCCGAACAGGCCCATCTGCTGCATCTCCCGGGCCACGCGGTTCCTTCCAACTTCGAAACCTTGGGCCTGGAGCTCGGCTTGAACCCGCGGACTCCCGTAGGTACCGCGGCTGCGCTGGTGAATGTCCCGAATTCTCGTTCGCAGCAATTCGTTGGCCTGCGCTCGTGGCGAAGGTCCTCGGTGCCGCCAGGCATAGAAACCGCTCCGGGTGACCATCAGGGTCCGGCACAGGAGCCTCACTGGATACTCCGCCTTCTTCGCATCGATGAAGTGGTACCTCACCGGCTTTCCTTGGCGAAGAAGGCCGTCGCTTTTTTTAATATGTCACGTTCCATCTGGAGCTGCCGGTTCTCGCGACGCAAGTGCAGGAGCTCCTCGCGCTCGGCGCTCGTGAGGGCCCCCCGCAGCCCCCTTCCATCGTCGATCTCTGCCTGCCTGAACCAGTTCCTTACAGCCGACTCGGTCAAGTCTAGATCTCGCGCGACCTGGCCGATAGACTTGTTCCCCTTGCGGATCAAGGCGACAGCGTCGGCCTTGAACTCAGCCGTGAACTTCCGTCTTTTGCGTTTTGCCATGGTGCACCTCTACGAGGCATTGTCGCCTCAGAAGGGTGTCCAGGAAACCGGGGGAAGAGGGGTGTGCCACTACCCGCCGGGCGCCTCCAAGTGGAACCCGATCGAGCACCGCCTCTTCAGCCAGATCTCCAAGAACTGGGCAGGCGAGCCACTGGTCACTCTCGAGACCATGCTCAACTTCATCCGCACAACCAGGACTGAG
>JANPDX010000379.1:0-2151 GCA_031431695.1 Dehalococcoidia bacterium | reverse complement strand
GGACGACCACGAGACACTCTCCCTCGACGGGGCAATGGCGTTCATCCGCAGTCCTTCGTCTCGCGGATAAAGAAGTCACGCGGGCAACAGACGCTCTTTGATTCCCACTCTGACGATCCACCTCCTGCCACGCCGGTCCCGCTTGGGGCTTTGAGCGACGGCACTCTACTCAGCCCGCCGGGCCGCGCAAGCGGAAACCCGGTTCCCCGAGGTCTCCCCCCATTTTCCGCTGGCACGGTCGCTGCGCGAGCACAGCCCCGGACAGAGGCTGAGTCTTCTAGCCGTCAGGCCCCAATTGCGGGGCCGGTAACGCCAGGAGACGACGCCATGAATGGCACACAACTCAGCTTTGTTCTCGACACGCCGCCACCGGCAAGGGTGCCGGACCCGACAACACATCCGAATCACACGCTGGAGCATCCAACCACTACGCCCGTTTGGATGGCCAGTGGGGAGAAGACCAAGGCTAGAGACATCATCGCCGCCATTCGTACCGTGAAAGCCATCGAGCAAGAGCAGCGCCTCGCAACCCCGGAGGAAAAACAAACGCTTGCCCGCTTCGCTGGCTTCGGGCCAGTGGCCCTCTCCATCTTTCCGAATCCCGTCACTGGCCACTACAAGGACACTGGTTGGCAGACCCTAGGCGACGAGCTAAAGACGCTGCTTACGCCTGAAGAGTACGACAGCGTCAAGCGCACCACCTTCAACGCCTTCTACACGTCACCGACCGTCATTGCTGGCATCCACGAGGCGATTTCGCGTCTCGGCGTTCCGAGCAACGCCACAATCCTGGAACCCGGCTGCGGCATCGGCAATTTCATGAGCCAGGGCAGCAATGGGCTTCGCTTCATCGGCGTCGAGCTGGACTCCATCTCCGGTCGTATCGCCAAAGCTCTCCACCCCGAACATGACATCCGCATCGAGAGTTTCCGCGACACTCGCCTGCCTGAAGACCGCATCGACGCGGTGATCGGCAACGTGCCGTTCGCCGACCTCAAGCTCGACTATCGCGGCCAAAAACTCTCCCTGCACGATTACTTCTTCGCCAAATCGGTCGATGCCCTGAAGCCCAGTGGCGTCCTGGCCCTGGTCACGTCGCATTTCACGCTCGACAAGCAAAATGCCGCCATCCGCGAGCGCCTGGGAGGTGTGGCCGATTTTGTTGGGGCCATTCGCTTGCCGTCTGACGCCTTCAAACGGGAAGGCACCGCTGTCGTCACCGACATCGTTTTTCTCCGCAAGCGGGCACCGGGCGAGCCGGCCCGTCACGTTGATCCCGAATGGCTGGGCGTCACGCCCCTTGAGATTGATGGCACAGAGGTTCCTGTCAACCGCTACTTCCTGAACCATCCCGAAATGGTGCTGGGGCAGTGGTCCCGCAAGGACACGCTCTATGGTGGCGAAGGTTTCAGCGTCAAAAGCAACGGCGACCTACTCGCTCAACTCCGGCAAGCCGTTGAACGGCTTCCGCAATTCGAGCCGATGCAGGCAACAGCAGCCGAAGCGGATACGGCACCGGCCTTTGTACCGCCGCCGCCCGAACGCCATATCGGCGAAGGCAGCTTCTTCATCGGCGAGGATCGCGCCATTTACCAATCGCAGGGTGGGCAAGGAGTGCCCGTCGTTTACGGCGGCACCGCCCTTAAATCCAATGGCACGCTGACCGGCAAGCGACTTGCCGCACTGGTGGAACTGCGTGACCATGCCCGCCGCGTCCTGCAATCGCAGAACGAAGGCTGGCCCGATGAAAACCGCCGCGACGCGCGGGGCGATCTCAATAGGGCCTACGACAGTTTTGCCCGCAGCTACGGCCCGATCAACAAGACGACCTTGGGGGAAACATCCGACGGCAGCACGATCCGCCGAATGCCCAACATCGTGAAGTTCAAGGAAGACCCGGATGCAATGCTCGTCATGTCCCTTGAGGACTACGACGAAGTAACGGGCAAGGCCGCCAAGGCTGCCATCATGACCCGCGACGTAGTGGGCAAGACTCCGCCCATCACGCGGGTGCAAAGCGCCGAGGAGGGGCTGCTCGTCTCGCTCAATCAGCATGGCACGGTGGACTTGCCGTTCATTGGAACCCTCTACGGCAAGCCGAAAGCACAGATTGTCGCCGAGTTGGGCGACCTGATATTCCCTGACCCCGAC
>JANPDX010000378.1:0-3976 GCA_031431695.1 Dehalococcoidia bacterium | reverse complement strand
CAGGATTACCTGAACGGGTCCGTCTGCAAGAACTGCAGCACGAAATACGTCGGCCCCCGGATGTTCTGCGGCAAGTGCAGCGGCGCCGGCCCGTTCGAAACCGTGAAGCTCGCCTCCACGGGAGAAGTTCATGTCTTCACGATCATCCACCAGGCGACGCCATACGTGCAGGCGCCTTACATCGCGGCGATCATCGACCTCGATGGCGGCGGCAGCATCAACACGAACATCGTCGGCATTGAACCGAAGCCCGAGAACATCAAGTTCGGGATGAAGGTGAAGATGTTTACGGAGAAGTGCTCGGAAGACAAGGAAGGCAACTCCTATGTTGCCTACAAGTTCACCCCGGCCTGAGCCCTCACCCCCGGCCCTTCTCCATCGGGGGTGGAGAGGGGAGTTTCTAAGGAGTAGACCATGCGAGAAGTAGCAGTCGTCGGCGTTTCCATGATCAAGTTCGGGCGCTATCCGGACCGGGATTTTTCCCAGCTCGCCGCCCAGTCCGGCCTGGAAGCCCTCAAAGACGCGGGCATGACCATGAAGAACATCGAGGCGATGTACTCGGGCAACCTGTACGCGACCTCGGGTTCGGGCCAGCGCATCCTTCAGCAGATGGGCCAGACTGGCATTCCGGTGGTCAATGTCGCGAACGCCTGCGCCACAGGCTCCACGGCCTTCCGCGAGGCGTATTTCGCCATCGCCAGCGGCGCCTATGACGTCGTGATGGCGGTCGGTTCGGAACAAATGGGCAAGCAAGGCCTCCTCGGCAGCCGCGGCGACCCCGCGACGAGCCTCGAAGGCCGCGTTGGTTCGTACATGATGCCTGCCGTTTTCGGCATGGCCGGCATGGAACACGCCCGCGCCTATGGCACGCAGCAAGAGCACTTCGCCATGGCGAGCGTGAAGAATCACTATCACAGCACCGGTAACCCGCTCGCCCAGTACCAGCGCGAATCGCCGCTCGATGAAGTGATGAACGCGCGCGTCATCGCCTACCCGAACACGCTCTTGATGTGCTGCCCCACCGGCGACGGCGCCGCCGCGGCCATCCTCTGCTCGATGGACAAGGCCCGACAGTTCACCACCCAACCGATCAAGATCGCCGCCAGCGTTTTGACCAGCGACCCGTATACGGACCGTGACCAGACGCTGCCCGACATCAACACCCTGACCCGCAACGCGGCGAAGATCGCCTACGAACAGGCGGGGATCGGGCCGGAAGACCTCGATCAGGTCGAACTGCACGACTGCTTCGCCACGGCGGAACTGCTGCACTACGAGAACCTCGGCCTCTGCGAAGAGGGCATGGCTGGCAAGCACATCGCCAGCGGCGCCACGTGGATCAACAACAAGATCCCCACGAAGTACGAAGAGGACATCGCTCCCTTCGTCGATAAGACCTACAAGCCGAAGACGAAGGCAGTGGTCAACGCCAGCGGCGGGTTGCTCTCGAAGGGCCATCCGCTCGGCGCGACTGGTGTCGCGAACATCGCCGAAATCGTCTTTCACCTTCGCGGCCAGGCTGGCGCGCGGCAGGTGGAAGGTTCGAAGATCGGGATGGCGCACGTCATCGGACTCTGCTCCGCCTGCACACTGAACATCCTTCAGAAGTAGGCCCTCACCCCCAACCCCTCTCCCGACTCTGCGGGAGAGGGGAGCAATGAAGCTTCGAGGGCTGCCGAGGGGCCGCTTTCGGGCTCAAGTCAGAATGACACGGGGGCGGCTCGAAAGGGCCGTCCCTGTTGTATTGTTGGGATCCGTCGACGTTGAGATACCAACACATGCGGCTGACCGGCTCCTGCTTCGTGGTGTCTCCCTCGAGGAAGCACTCGAATGCCTGGAACACGGTTGGCCCGCGAGCGATGCGGTACCCGGAACCGACGGCCGAGTAATGGTTTTCGCGTTCGCCGGTGAACGACTTGGCCGGTTCTATGAAGAGAAGGAAGTCACCGTATACTGGAAAGTGGAATCGGGCCGAGCAATTCTGCTCACCCCCAAAGCACGATACGGGGCAGGGTTTCCGAGGCAATCATGAAAATCGAGTACGACAGCGTCCATGACCTACTCTACGTGTGGTTTGCCGAAGTTGGAACGAGTGCAGCTCGTACCGAGACATTGGCGCCCGGTGTTCATGTCGATTTCGACAGCGATGACCGACTGGTTGGCTTTGAAGTGTTGGAAGCTAAGACCGTCCTGGGCACTGAACCCAAGTTCGAACTGGCGCTGAAGTCTGCGAGCTAACGTGATGAAGTCACGCGGACATCCTTCAGAAGTAGGCCCTCACCCCCGGCCCCTCTCCCGACTCTGCGGGAGAGATGAGCAATGAAGCTTAGAGGGCTGCCCAGAGGGCCGCTTTCGGGCTCAAGTCAGAATGACACGGGGGCGGCTCGAAAGGGCCGTCCCTGTTGTATTGTTCGGAGCCGTGAACAAAGTAGCGATTGGCTTCAGCGACCATTCCGGGTGGGCCGTGCTCGCCGTCGTGCGCGAAACGGCCACTGGGCCAGAGTTCGTTTTGCGTCAGCGCGTGCTGCTGTGCCCGCGGGCGCTTCCGCGCCAGGCGTATCACGCCGTCGCTGAAGAGGGTGCACCAGAGCCCATCATTGCTGAGGTGGAAGCTGTGTCGCGAACTATGGCCGGTGCAGCGCTCGAACTCGCCGCGAAGTCGGCTGGCATGGCGCTAAGTGTGGTGGCAGTGGCGATGGGGCGGACAGCGATTCCCGCGGACCGCCAGAGGATATTGAAGACGCACACGTTGCTCCACGCGGCCGAGGGCGAGCTGTATCGGGAGGCGCTGAGTGATGCAGGCGCGAGCACCGGGCTGCGCGTGGTGCGCTTCCTGAACAAGGAGGTGCGGAGCGAAGCGGCGGCGGCGCTTGGGTGGCAACTGGAGCAGCTCGAGGCGTACCTCATGACGGTCGGGAAGTCGGTCGGGGCGCCGTGGACGAAGGATGAAAAAGACGCGACGGCTGCAGCGATGCTGGCACTCGCTATCGAGTCTTCACAATGACTTTCGCATTGCCAACGGCAGATGGAAGCTCAGCGGGATGACACGCGACCTATCGGAGAAGGTGCCCGCAGCGGTCCTCGAAGCGTTCGGCTTTGGGGGCGCGCACTCGGACATGTTCGAAAAAGGCCTCATCAATCGGCACTGGCTGGTAAGCCATGGGGAAGAATTAGCAGTCGTTCGGCGCTACCACTTCGCGAGGACGGCGGCTGCGGCCGCCTGGGAGCAGGCACTCGTGGAGTTCGCAGGGGCGCAGGGCTGGCCGGTATCGGTCCCCATGCGGGCATCGAACGGCGCCACGATCTTCGAACACGGCGGGCGGCTCTGGTCGGCGGGCCCGTTTCTCCATGGAAGCGACGCTCCTGACGACCGGCCGGCCAGGTATCACATCTTTGGGCGGTTACTCGGCCGCTTGCACCGCGACCTCGCCGGATTCGAACTGGCCGGGCAACGGCCCGACTCCGGGAAAACGTGGGAACTCGACGCCTACATCGCGCCGGCCAACGTAGGGACTTTCAATGACCTGCTCGCTGACTTCGGGAAACCGTATCCGGACTTGGCGGCGTTGATCCGCAGGCAGCGTTACCGGAATCTCCGGGACCTTTCGCGGCTGCACTACCCAGACTTGCCGGACATGCCGATCCACGGGGACTTCCAGCGCTGGAATCTTCTCTGGAACGAAGGCCAACTGACCGGGCTGTTGGATTTCGATTCCTGCCGGCGGGACGCTCTCCTTGGCGATATTGCGCCGCTTTTGATGCCCTTCAACCCGCTGGACGTGCGATTGGCTGCGTCTTTCTTCGAGGGGTACCAGTCAGTGCGACTGCTTTCCGATCAGGAGTGGGATCTGCTCCCCTCGCTCGTTCGGGCGGCGTTGTTGTGGTGGGTGGCCTTCGTGTTGGTTGAGTGGCGCATCCACGGTGGCGAACCGGACAGTATTGCGCGGACGATGACGGTGCGATTTCCGGCGTTCGA
>JANPDX010000377.1:0-1955 GCA_031431695.1 Dehalococcoidia bacterium | reverse complement strand
GCACCGTGATGCCGTCGTTGCCGGGCGATTGCGTTACGACCTGGCGCGCGGTGGGCGCCAACTTCAGGTCGCGGATTCGCTGATTGCCGCGGCCGCCATACAACGGAGAGCGGCGATTGTCACCGCGACTGCGAAAGACTTCGTCATCACCGGCGCGGACGTGCTCGAACTGGCGCCCTGAATTCCTACCGTGCCTCCACGGCCTCACTCCAGAAGTCCCGTCGCAACAGTTCGAGCGAAAGCCCGAGCGGGTTCTTTGGATGGAGCCATGCGATGTCGCCGTCCGTCCCGCCCTGGCTGCCGATCATCCGTCCACCAGCCGCTTCCACATCGCTCGAACCCTGGAAGACATCCGGGACAGTGAACCCGATGGAATCGATGCCCTCGCCGCGCTTATCGATGAGCTGCGCGAGCGGGCTATCAGGGCTCGAAGGCGCGATGATCTCCATGACCAGTCCGCCCAGCTGCACCATCGCCATCTCGCCGAACGAGATGGGCGAACGCGCGCGTAGCAACGTCGCGCCCAATGTACCGGTCGCGTAGGCAACCGCCGCATCGAGGTCGCGGACGCGAAAGTTCACTTTGGCAAAGGCAAGGTCTGGCATGGGGAACTCCTTTGCTTGAATGGTACTTGTTGATTCATGCTTTCGCTGCCACCGCCGAAACAGTGTGATATATTTATGCGAGGAGTGGGTTTTAGATGGCAACGGAATTGGTCCGCAAGCACATAACTTTGCCTCGCGAACTCGCCGAGGAGTTTGAAAAGCTTGTTGGGAACCGCAACCAGAGCGCGGAGATCGTATCCATGATCGAGGAGCGGCTTCGCCAAGAACGACTCCGAGCCGCATTCGAGGCGCTTGCGAACTCCCCCCGGTCAGAGGATCACTCAGAGTGGGACGTCCCCGGCGGAGTTGCAGCGTGGGTCCACAACGAGCGGGCGAAGTGGAATCGGGACATTGGCTTCGACTAATGTCGCGGTATCTCTTGGATTCCACCGTTCTGATTCAGCAATGGAAAAAGCGGCCGGTTATTGAACGCTGGATCGCTGATCGGCTCGGTGGCCGAGACTTGGTCGCTACCACCGTGGTAAACATTTCCGAGGTCTTCGCGCGGGCACACCCATCCCAGAGGCCGTACTGGGAAGCCCTTTTTGCCTTGCTGCCAATCTATTCCATAGGGCAGCGAGAAGCCGTTGCGGCAGGTGTCCTCCAATACGAACTCGCTCGCCGGGGCTTAACCCTGCATACGCCTGACGCACTGATTGCCGCCGTGGCCGCGGCACAAGGCATGACCCTCGTGACCGCGAACGTGAAGGACTTCCAGAACGCCGGGATCGACCTCTTGGCGCTAGACGGCGACGCGTAGAGAAGCCGTTAGGGTAAGTCGATTGTTACGGCGATCACCGGCAAGCCCAAGTCGCCCACGGATCGACCGGTGGGGAAGTACTGCCCGTTGGCATATGCAGAAATCGCCGCCCCGACACGGTTGGCGCAGTCCGACACATTTGCATAGAAGTCGATTCGGAATCCGACGGCCAGGTTCTTAGTGCTCGGCCCAAGGACTCCATCGAATGCAACATAGATGTCGACCGTGCCTTCGGCCGCGTCCGCGCCGCTAACCTTCACGGCACCTGCCACGCGTCCCGAGGGAAGGCTCCCACTTCCGGGTCCAACGCTCGTTGGCGGGCAATACGGACCACCTGAAACCTCCGGCGGCTCGGTCGGCGTCGCGGTCGGCGTCGGAGCTGGCGCCTGGCTGTTGTTGTTCGCGCCGCTCCCGCCCGTGCCAGTGTTCGTGACCGGGACAGCAGTCGGCGTGGCGGTTGCGGTTTCAGTTGCCGTGGGCGAAGGCGTCGCCGAAGGTGAAACGGTTGGCCTTGGCGTTGCTGTGCGTTCCGGCGTTGCCGTGGCGGTCGCTGCCGGAGTCGTTCCACCCGCGTCGGCGAGCTTCGTCCC
>JANPDX010000376.1:0-2392 GCA_031431695.1 Dehalococcoidia bacterium | reverse complement strand
CCGCTGAAGGCGCCATGGACGAAGTCCACGGGATCCTCCAGCGTATGCGCGAACTGGGCGTCCAGGCCGCCAACGATACATACGACACCGCCGCCCGGACCTCGATCGGCACAGAACTCATTCAGCTCCGCTCGGAAATCGACCGGATCGCCAACGCCACCCAGTTCAACGGCCAGAGCCTGCTCACCGGCTCCCTGACCGGTACCCTCGGCGGCGCAACCGGCACCGAACTGGTCATCAACGACGCGGTCGGCGCGGCCGTTGCCACCAACATCGAAGTAGCGGGCGCCAAAGCCGGCAACTACACCTTCACCAGCGCCGGCGCCGGCCTCCTGACCCTGACCTCGGCCAGTGGCCAGGCGCAGCAATTGAACGTCGGCGCAATCGCCGCCCTCGGCACCCAGGTGCTCGACTTCAACCAGGTCGGCGTCAAGATCACCTTGAACTCCACCGCTGGTGAAACCGCGGCCAACCTGATCACCTCTTTCACCAACGCCGTCAACGACGTCGTCACCGTCACTGGCTCGGGCGCTGCGAAGCTCCAGGTCGGCGCCAACACCACCGCCTACGATTCGATGAACATCTCGTTCAACGACGTCCGTGCCACCCAGGCCGCTGGCCTGAACCTGCTGAGCGCCGGCGCCGTCGACTGGACGTCCTCGGCCACGATCGTTGCCTCGAACACGGCGGCCCAGGCCTTCATCAACCAGCTTGATACGTCCATCACCACGCTGAACACCCGCCGCTCCGACCTCGGTGCGGCCCAGAACCGGCTTGAGCACACCGTCAACAGCCTCGGCGTTTCCGTCGAGAACCTGACCGCCAGCGAAAGCCGAATCCGCGACGCGGACGTGGCCGAACTGTCCACCCAGATGGTCAGCAACCAGATCCTGCAGCAGGCCGGCACCGCCGTCCTCTCGCAGGCCAACCAGTCCTCGCAGGCCGTCCTCAGCCTCCTCCGGTAATCCGGACCTGGCCCCAAACCAGAGGCCCCCGCTCGCAAGAGCGGGGGCCTCTTCGTGTCGCACCTCGGTACCCGCGGCCCACCGGGGCCGCTCGCGCCATGCGCCGGGAAAATCTCGCTCGCAATTCGGACCCGTACTACGTCGTGAACCGCTGCGTCCACGCCCCATCTTCTCCCACCGTCTCTTCGAAGTCCCCTCCCGTTACAGCCCGAATCACCTGGCTCCAGAACCTCTGTGCCGGTTTGTTCGCCGGGTGCTCATGCACAATCCAGTCCCCCCGCAGCGCGGAAAACACCAGCCTCGCGGCCTTCGCCCCAACCCCCTGCCCCCGGTGCTTCCGGAGAACGAAAAACTCAGCCATCACCCTCGAACCGTTCACCACTCGCACCATAGCGAACCCGGCCAGCTCTTCTCCGGCCCGGATGAAGAATGGGTGGCGTTCTTCCCCCGCGACAGGGGCCCAATACTCGTCCAGGTAGCGGTAGCTGAAAGTCCCGTCCTCCCCGACCGCGCGCGGCTCGAATTCCGTGAAATCGTAAATGTAGAGCTGCAGTAGTTGAGCGAGGACATCGCGCTTTGTCAGCGGCACGGCCTCGATGCGAACGTCCAACTCAGCCGCCCCTTCTGCCCCGAGCAAGGATCCGTTTGAATGCGTAGAAGTACGGGGCCTGTTCACTGATTTCTCCCAGCAGCCGCTCTCGATAGCGTGCCAGGTAACGCGCGTACATCTCCGGTTCCAACCTTCGTTCGTAGTCCGTCAGCAACGTGCCCTTCACCCACTCGATGACTCCTTCGCTTGATTCCAGGTGATGTCCGTACACCTGCAGCCTCACGGTCAGTCCGCCAAAACCGAGGCCATCGAAAATTTCCGCATAGCGCTCCGGAGCGAGCACCGGCCATTCGCGCGCGTAGCCCCCAAGCGCCGTCGCGAATGGCTCTTCCCTTGCCACGGCATGGGCGACCATGTGAGAAGGATGGTCCGCGTTCGCCGGCACCTGGAACGCAAGCTGTCCGCCCGGCCGTACATGCGACGCGAGTTTCGGAATTAGCGTTTCGTGCCCGTCGAGCCACTGTAGCGCTGCATTCGAGAAGACGAGGTCGTAGGAACCGTTGAGCGAGCTAATGTCCCCGCGTTCGAACCGGAGTCCACCCCCGGCGTGCGCAACGGACTTCGCCAGCATCGACTCCGAGCTATCAAGGCCCACCGTCGTCGATGCGCCGCTCCGTTCGTGCAGAATCGTGGTCAGTTCCCCTGTCCCGCACCCGAGGTCAATTGCCGTCCCACCGCTGCACGGCTCAACGAGTTCCAGCAAGTCGAAGAAGGGCTGACTGCGTTCGTTTTGGAAGCGATGGTACTGGTCAGGGTTCCAGGGACTGGACATGGTGGCTTCTCCTTCCCGCGCTCTGGCGGTGGCTGAAGCCCTTTC
>JANPDX010000375.1:0-3728 GCA_031431695.1 Dehalococcoidia bacterium | reverse complement strand
TCGCTCCAGGAGATTGGCTTCCGCGGCCCGATCTTTCTCATTCACCCCAACGCCCCGGCCATTCGCGGGCTCAAGTGCTATCCAAGCCTCAACGAAATCACGGACGCGGTGGACTACGTCATCTCGTCCGTCAACGCTAGGCACGTCCCGCAGTTGCTTGAAGACTGCATCGCCAATGGGGTGCGCGTGCTGCACCTGTTTACCGCGGGATTCACCGAAACGGGCGATGTTGAGAAGGCGAAAATGGAACAAGCGGTCGTGGCACGGGCTCGGCAGGCTGGGATCCGCCTGATCGGGCCGAACTGCATGGGCCTCTATGTGCCCGATTCACGTCTTGCGATGATGAACGGTCAGATTGCCGAAGCCGGACCGGTCGGTATGGTCTCACAGTCCGGCATGAACGCCGGCGAATTCGTGCGTTACGCGATCCCACGCGGCATCCGCTGCTCGAAGGTCATCAGTTTTGGCAATGGCGCCGACCTGAAAGCGGCGGACTTCTTCGAATACCTGGCCGACGACGAAAAGACCGAAATCATCGTCGCCTACCTCGAAGGCATCCAGGACGGGCCGCGACTGGCCCAGGCGATTCGGCGTGCGGGAAAGAAAAAACCAGTCGCAATCCTCAAGAGCGGCCGCACCGAGGCTGGCTCGCGGGCCGCGAGTTCGCATACAGCTTCACTTGCCGGATCGCTGCAAATCTTCGACGCCCTGTGCAAGCAGGCCGGCGCCATCCGCGTCGAAAGCCTCGAGGAACTCGTGGATACCGCGGTGGCATTCCAGTTCGTGAAGAAGCTGAACGGACCGCGAATCGTGGTCGTTGGCGGCGGCGGCGGCGCCAGCGTATTGGCGGCGGACGACCTGAACGCGGCGGGCCTCGAGCTACCTGCTCTTCTGCCCGAGACCCAGGCAGAACTGGCCAAAGTCACCCACGAGGCCGGGACTAGCATCCGGAATCCGATCGACACCACCAGCCTCTGGGAAGACACCGGCTTCGAAGCCACCTTGATGCCCCCCGCGAAAGCCTCGAACGTCGACTGCGTGCTCTTTCATACCAGCTTCGGCGGCGGACCCTCGGGCCGATTCGCGGACATCCGGGGGCGAATGATTCGCCAGGCGGAAACGCTTGGGCGCATCCAGCGCGAATCCGGCAAGCCGCTGGTTGTTGCGATTCGTCCGGCCACGACCGCCGACGCGTTCGAACATTCGGCGGACTTCCAGGACCTCTGCTGGAGGCAGGGACTTGCGACGTTCCCCAGCATCGCTCGTGCCGGCCACGCTCTTGCCAACCTGATCGAATGGCAGCGACGACAAACTTAACATCCGGCGACTCCCTCTTCGCCCATAAAGTTGATAACCTTGGTCAACTTCATGGCGAATGATCGATTCGAACAACTGCGGTGTTGCGCATGGCGCACAGTTTCCTTCCGTGCCGCGGAAATGGCCGCGGCACGCGCGTCGGTAGCAGCGGACCATCCCGGACAGGCCATTGTTGTTAGCTGCCAGCGCCTCGAAGCGATCGGGTTCGGAGGATGCGGTTGCGCCGCACCCGACAAGGTCGAAGGCGTCGCTGTGGTGGAACGGCTCGCATCCGTCGCTGCAGGCCTCGAATCAGTCGTGCTCGGCGAAGACCAAGTCATGGGCCAGGTGAGGGCTGCCTTCCGGGACGTAACCGGCCCACTTCGAGATGCCGCGGATGTGGCGATCGGCGCCGCGCGGACGCTTCGGAGCGAGACCGGTTTCGACAGCCACGCGGGGCACCTGCTCGATAAAGCGTTGCGGCTTTCCACGATGAGCCACGAGGGCCGTTTACTGGTCCTGGGAGTCGGGGCGATGGGGCGCCTGGTGGCTGAGCGGGGAGCCGAACTCGGGTTCGAGGTCACGGTGGCCGGGCGCAGGCAGCCCGAATCCCTGAATTTCCCGTTCGTCGAGCTCGGAAGGGTCCCGGGATTACCGTCTTTTGACGTCATCGTCGGGTGTCTTGGTTCCGGTGCCGGCGAAATCGCGCCGCGCGTGTTGCCGACGACGAGGCTCCTGATCGACCTTGGCACTCCCCGCAACTTCTCGGTGCTTTCCGGCCCGGGGGCAATCGCGATTTCTGACATGCTGGACGATGAGAGCCAGCGGCCACATGCCATGGCGCGCCGCCGAAAACTCAAGGATCGATTGCGGGAGATTATCGATGAACGGCTGAGGGACCTGGCGGTGGACTCGCGGTCGGCGGTTGGCGCGCTGCGTTCGGAGATTGAAACGATTCGAAGGGCAGAACTCGCCCGCTACCAGAAGTTGCATCCCGAAGTGCCGCCTGAAATCCTCGACATGGTTACGCGCTCACTCATCGACAAGGTGATGCACATGCCGACGAGCCGCCTGAAAAAGCTGGATGACGCAACCGCCCGCGAGTTTTCGGCGCTGTTTACCGGGCCTTCGGAGTAGTTCCCCGATAGGGCACGACCATCGGCCGGCGGGTGCGGCTCTGAGGTGGTTCAAGCTGTCCGTCAACGACCGGCTGGCACTTCGGACACCACGCGGTGTGCCGGATATCGACTCCCTGGGGCGCTGACCGGAGTGTGGTGCGACACCGCCGGCAGGGCTGGCCGCCGCGCATGTAGACCCACATCGCCGGTGGACGAGTCAGCGCCAACGCGTTCTCCTTGCCGACGCTCGCGCGAAGCAAGGCCTGGGCCTTGCCAAGGATGAGCCGCAATTCGTCGTCCGTGAGCTCCTCTACCCGGCGCCAGGGGTTCATGCGGGCGTGGAACAACGCCTCATGCTTCCAGATGTTGCCCGCTCCGGCGACCGCTCGCTGATCCATGATCGCGTCGCCAATGGTGAGCAGCGCGCGGGCCGGGTGGCGAAATCGGCCGATCGCTTCTTCAATATCGAACGCGTCATCAAGGAGGTCCGGCCCCAGGTTGGCGACCGGCCCGTGGTACCCGAGGCTGCGCTCCTCGATGAGCTCGATCACCGGTGCGCTGAAGTTCACGACGATAGCACCATCGACCTCCAGCACGAGCCGCGCTTCGCGCTCCGGTTTGGTCCATTGTTCGTCCGGCCGGTACACATGCCATGTGCCGTACATGCGCAGGTGGCCGCGCAGGGCGAGCCCGTTGTCGAAGCTGATAAGCATGTTCTTGCCCTGTGCGCGCACGGCGGTACAGGTTCGCCCAACGATCTTCTCGACCCGAGGGACTGGCCCCGGACCGTGGCTTCGCGCGGCAAGAATGACCTTGCCTTCGAGGGGCGCCCGAATTTTAGCGGCAAAGCGGAAGAGCGCGTCACCTTCAGGCATGAGCCATCATATCCGCACGCTCTGGACGTTTCGTGAATCCCCGGAAGCCCTGCGCGAAGCCAGCCTCGCGGAAAACACTCGCGAGCGGCGATTCCATCGCGGGGACTCCATCGATACGTTCAATCGAGAGGCCTTTGCTACCGGATGACACGCGATCCGAGCCCAGTGCATTCACGGCAAGCAACACCACGGCCGAATCGGCCGCAGCCGGGAAAGTAAGCAATCCGCGACGGCCGCGATCAAGGTAGAGCGCCGGGACGCCATCCACCATGACAACTCGTGCCCCCGCGACGCGCTGGTAACTCTTGCGAGCCTCACCGTCTTCGCGAGGCCAGGCGAGGGTTGCCCCGTACGGTTGGGCGGGGTCCGTGGCGGCCATAACGAGCACGTCCGGGTCATCGGGCGCATCGCGTTCCGCACGGACACGTTCGGCGGCGCC
>JANPDX010000374.1:0-4151 GCA_031431695.1 Dehalococcoidia bacterium | reverse complement strand
ATTCTCGCGGCGACGATCGCCCTCGTGCAGACCGACTTCAAACGCGTGATGGCCTATTCAACCGTCAGTCAGCTCGGCTACATGATGCTGGCACTCGGTCTCGGCGGGTATGCCGCGGCGATATTCCACCTTTTCACGCACGCATTCTTCAAGGCACTGCTCTTCCTTGGAAGCGGTTCGGTGAACCACGGCACGAACACGTTCGATATGCGCAAGATGGGCGGACTGAAGAAGTTCATGCCCATCACGTATTGGACGTTCATGATCGGCTCGCTCAGCCTCGCGGGAATCTTCCCGCTGGCCGGGTTCTGGTCCAAGGACGAAATCCTGCTTGATGCGTGGCGGGAGAACCGTGCGCTCTGGGTCATCGGCTTGAGTGTCGCCTTCATGACGGCGTTCTACATGTTCCGCGCCATCTTCCTGACCTTCCACGGCGAGTACAAAGGTGGCGAACCCGTCGATCACCACGACGAAGATTCGCACTTCCACGGCGACCCAGCGCATCCCCACGAATCACCCTGGGTGATGACCCTGCCGCTGGTGTTGCTTTCTGTGCCGGCCGTCATCGCAGGCTGGTTTGCCTACCACAACACGTTCAAGAACTTCATCGAGGCGGCCCTTCCGGAGCCCGGCCATGCTGGCAGCACGTTCGAGATTGGGATCGCCATAAGCTCCTCCATCGTCGCACTCGCCGGAATCGGCACGGCCTACGCCATCTACATGAAGAAGTGGGTCACCTCCGAGTCGATTCGATCGACCTTCGCTCCACTGGCCATCGTTTTCGAAAACAAATACTTCCTCGACCGCCTCTACGAGGATGTGCTCGTGGTTCGTGTCATGCAGCGCGGTTGGAACCGGTTGTTGGAGGCGAACGACAAGTACGTGGTCGATGGCCTCGTTAACGGCACCGGCAGGGTCGCCCGCGAAGCCAGTTCGCGTCTTCGGGTCATCCAGACCGGCCAGGTCCAGGGCTACGGGCTCGGGATCGTCGCCGGTGTCATCGTCATCGTCATTGCCGTGTATTCGGCGAACCCGCTGTAAGGAGGGCAGGGTGCCAGAACTGTCAGTCCTCGTCTTCCTGCCCGCTGTCGCGGCGGTACTCGTGTTGCTGCTTCCGAGGCGCTACGAGCAGCATGCGAAATGGGTCGCGCTTGCGGCCTCGGTCGCCATCCTTGCGCTTTCGATTCAGATGTTCTTCGCCTTCGACCTGAACGGTTCCGGGTTTCAGTACGTGGAGCGACATCAGTGGGTCGATATCGGCCAATTCAACCTGCAGTATTTCCTCGGCGTCGATGGGCTGAGCATGCCCCTGGTCGTCCTGACAACGTGTTTGACCCTGGCGTCGGTGCTCGTTTCGTTCAGCGTCACGAGCCGCCCGCGCGCCTATTACGCCTGCCTGCTGGTGCTGGCGAGTTCGGTCCTGGGCGTGTTCGTTGCCCTCGACTTCTTGCTGTTCTTCCTTTTCTGGGAGCTCGAACTCTTCCCGATGTTCCTCCTCATTTCCGTCTGGGGATCGGGCCGCAAGGAGTATTCGGCCACGAAGTTCGTGCTGTACACCATCGCCGGCTCGGCGTTCATGTTGGTCGGCATCCTGATCCTGGCATTCAACGCCAACACGTTCGATATCGAGAAGCTCGGCCAGACAGAGTTCAGCGGCACACTCATCCCGCTCGGCTGGGTATTCTTTTTCCTCTTCGTCGGGTTCGCGGTCAAGCTCCCGATCGTGCCGCTGCATACCTGGCTGCCGGATGCCCACGGCGACGCGCCTACGGCAGTTTCCGTGATGCTCGCGGGCGTGCTGCTGAAGATGGGCGGCTACGGGCTTATCCGCATGTGCGTCACGATGTTGCCTTCGGTTGCCGAGGATTGGGATGTTTGGCTGGCTGCGATTGGCGCGGTGAGCGTCCTCTATGGCGCCTTTATCACGCTTCGCCAGACGGACGTGAAGCGCCTGATTGCGTATTCCTCGGTGAGCCACATGGGGTTGGTCCTGCTTGGCATTGGCGCGCTGGGCGAAACGGCACTCGTGGGGGCGACGTATCAGATGCTCGCCCACGGGCTGGTTACCGGACTCATGTTCGTGATGGTCGGCCTCATGTACGAACGGACTCACACCCGCGAGATTTCCCGGCTTGGGGGATTGGCACGGCAGATGCCCTTGATTTCCACGGGGCTTGTCTTTGCCGGGTTTGGCAGCCTTGGGTTGCCAGCCCTGGCCGGGTTCATTGGCGAAGTGACCGTCTTCATCGGCGCTTTCGAACGATTCGAGTGGGCGGTCCTGATGTCTATCTTCGGCGTCGTGTTATCGGCCGGCTATGTCCTCTGGATGTTGCAGCGGGTGGTCTTCGGCCCAGTGAAGCACGAATGGGATGGTGTGACGGACCAACACCACTGGTGGGAGCACACGGTGGTCGTGGGCCTCGTCGCCCTGGTCGTGTTGTTGGGCGTGTACCCGAAGATGATGACGGACATGATCGAGCCGGCAATCGCACATGTCGTGGAGAGGGTTGAGTCATGAACAGTATTGACATCGCCGGCCCTCAGATTGCCGTGCTTGGGGCCGCCGGTATCGTCCTTTTGATCGACGCGCTCATGCCCCAGCAGCGACGGATGTTGCCATTCGTCGCGCTCCTCGGCCTGGCTATTTCCGCGCTCTGGACCGCATCGTGGGCTGGGCGGGGCGAATACCAGGACGCGTTTGGCGGGACTATCGCACTCGACCAGTTCGCGATCTTCTTCTACTTCCTCTTCGCGGGTATCACTGCGACGGTCGTCCTCGCATCGATAGACTGGGTGAACCGCGAGGGACGCGGCCAGGGCGAGTACTACGCGCTCGTGCTGACCGCCTGTAGCGGCCTGATGTTTCTGGCGGCTGCCCAGGACCTGGTGACGATTTTCATTGCCCTCGAACTCTCATCGATTCCCCAATACATCCTGGCGGGCTGGGGGAAAGACCAGAAATCGAGCGAAGCGGGGTTGAAATACCTGCTGCTTGGCGCTATCGCATCGGCGATGTTGCTCTATGGCATGGCGCTTCTCTACGGCGTCACAGGCACGACGTTCCTTGACGAGATCGCGACCGCAATCCAGGCGAACGGTGACGGCTATCGAGCCCTCCTCGTACTGTCGATGGTTCTGCTCATCGCGGGTTTCGGTTTCAAAATGGCTGTCGTCCCCTTCCAAATGTGGGTACCGGATGTCTACCAGGGCGCACCCACTCCCGTGGCAGCCTTCCTTTCGGTGGGCTCGAAGGCGGCAGCGTTCGCCGTCGTCACGCGGATCTTCTTCGAGGCCCTTCCGGCCGAGTTCCTCAGCGACGACTGGTCCATGGTGTTCGCCGTGCTGGCCGCGGTTTCGATGACTCTCGGCAACCTAATGGCCATCGTCCAGACGGACATCAAGCGAATGCTCGGCTACTCGTCCGTTGCCCAGGCCGGGACCTTCATGATTGGCCTGGCGGCGATTTCGGTAGCGGGCGACGAATTCACCCTGGGCGCTAGCGGGGTGCTCCTGTTCACGGCGACGTATGCGTTCACCAACCTCGGGGCTTTTGTGGCGATCATCGCGATTTCCCAGAAGATAGGAAGCGACCAGATCAAGGACTATGCGGGCATGTGGAAGCGGTCGCCGTTCCTCAGCCTCGGGCTGGCGTTGTGCCTCATCTCACTTACGGGCATTCCCCCGACGGCCGGCTTCTGGGCAAAACTCTACATCTTCAATGCTGGCATCCGCGCCGACCTCGCCTGGCTCGTGATTATTGCCGTCCTCAACAGTGTGGCTTCGGGCTATTACTACCTCTCCGTGGTTCGCCAAATGTTCCTCGGCGACGCCGAGGACGGCCGGACGATTCGCACTTCACCTTCGATCGCCATTGCGCTGGGTGCGGCAACGCTCGGGGTCCTCGTCTTCGGCATCCTGCCGATGCCCCTGATCTCCGCCGCCGAAAATGCGGTCGAAATCTTTGCGCGGGTAAGCTGACCACAGGTGTACGACGACCATCCCTACGACATTTCCATCGAAGTCGCTGTTGAAGCACCCTCCCTCAACGTTGAAGCACTCCACCACCTCGCCGTGCGTGTGATGCTAGGCGAAAACATCGACGCCGGTGTCTGCCTTGCGGTCCTCGTTACAAACGACGAGGAGATACGGCG
>JANPDX010000373.1:0-5102 GCA_031431695.1 Dehalococcoidia bacterium | reverse complement strand
CGAATCGGAAAGAGCGGCATTTCCAAGGTTCCCCCCGACCTAGTGGACTCTGGTGTTCAACCATTCATCAAGTTGCTTCTGGTGCTCCTCGAAGTGACCGATCCCGGAACCCTGCAGCAACCGGTTGCCAATCTTCGGCCGATCCTTGCCCGGCTCAATGCCGAACACGTCCTCGGAGAGGTCCTCCGCAGCGGCACGGTACGCCGAGTAGGCCGCGTCAAAGTCATGGAGTGCCTCTTTGCCCGGCCTGGCGCGCGTTGCAAACTTCGCGTTCCACGCATCGGAGTCGCCGTAGTTGACGCCCTCGGGAATCGGCCGTTCCCCACGCCGCACGCGTTCGATCGCACCGGTCATTTCGCGGTACCACCCGGCCATGTGAGCGAGCAACTGCGAAAGGTTCCACTCCCCGAGCCAGGCTTCGCCGAAGTCGTCGTCCTCCAGTCTTGCCAGCGGCCCCCGGAACTCCTGGTAGCCGAGCTCCAGGTCATGAATCACCGTTGCCTTGTCGGTCATCGCTTCGCCTCCCTAAATGCCCGCGAGTTTCTTCGCGTATTCGAGCGTTCGTCGCGAATCGTATGCCCGCGAGATCATCAACTTTTCTGCTTCCAGCGAACCCTCCGCGTGGATAGCAAGCACAGCGTGGTAGCCACCGAAGTCGCCCGTCGTCAGGTCGCTGACCATGTTCATCGCCCGCGTACGCACCTCGCCATCGATCCCCGCCCGGCCGCCGAGGTACTTGCGCAGCAGGTCGCCGGTCTCCGGGTTGGCGAAGTCTTCGACACCCGGCCCGGTGACGAGCATGCCGCCCGCGATGTCCTGGACGTGCTGCAGGGCCTCGTGGTAATTGTGCGCGAAGTGGTACTTCGCCATGTTCGTGGTCAGCGCATCCGGCGCGAAAATGCCGTGTTCGTCCGCTTGCCCACGGATCGCCGCCATCTCCGTCAGCGCCCGCAGCGTCTCCGCGTAACTGATGAGCCAGATCATCTTGTCGCGCACATGGGCGGCCTTCGAGATGCCGTTCAAGTCCGCCATCAGCAGCGCCGATCCGATCAGCGCATCGACCAGTGGCAGCTTGTAGCTCACCGCCGTAAAGCGGTGGTACTCCACAAACCCGAGCGCCAAAGTCCCCGCGAAATCGTGTTCGCCGGCCAGGAACACGCGCTCCCAGGGCACGAACACGTCGTCGAAGATCGTGATCGTCTCCATCATCTTTCGGTCGGCGCTCAACGGGGCGTCAAACTCGCTCTTCGGGCTGCCGCCGTACGGGCTGGCCACCAGTTTCACGCCGGGCGTGTTCACGGGTATCGCGAACGAAACCGCGTAGTCCTTGTCCGCCTCAGACATCGCCCGCGTCGGCAGGACGATGATTTCGTTGACGTTCGTCGTGCAGCTCGTGTGGATCTTGGCCCCGCGAACGACGATGCCGTCCTCCCTCCGTTCGACGATCCGCGTGTAGTAGTCGGGGTGCTCCTGGTTCTTTGGCCCCGCGCTGCGGTCGCCCTTCGTGTCCGTCTGGGCTACCGAAATGGCAAGGTCGTTGTCGCGGCAATGCTTATAGAACGCCTGGACGCGCTTGAGGTAGTCGGTCTCGTACTTCTGGTCGACCTCGCGTGAAACCCGGTGCAGCGCGAACAACGCATCCGTCCCGATCTCCTTCACCAGCACGACCAGCGTCTTTCCGAGCGCGGTGGCGGCTTCGATCAACTGGCTACGCTTCAGGAGGTCGTCATTGCTCGCCGGGATTTTGAAGTACCGGCTGTATTCGTCGCCGCCCTCGTTGATCACCGAGAGGTCGCGGTATTCCGGGTTTTCCGTCATCTCGAAGTCGAGTGCCGCGTGGTGGACGGCCTTGCTGATGACCGGATGCGTGGTCACGTCGGAAACGCGTTCGCCTCGGTAGAAAACGGTACGGTCATCGCGGACCGATTCGATGTACTGCTGGGGAGTTCGAAGACCCATGCGGGTTGGGGTGTCCTTGTCGCAAGATTGCCGAAGGCGAATACCGTTGGCTCACACATTCTAGCCGCCGCCCGCGCCATCCGCCGGTCCCAAAAAACAGGCCCCTCGTGCGAGGGGCCTGTTGCGACGCTTGCTTCTCGTTCTTCAGTCCCGATTCCGGCTCGTGTGCTATTCCCGAGGGGACGCTGCGGATGCCTTTTCAGGCGGTGCCACTAGCTGGGCAATACAAACGGGACTGGAACGCTGTGCATGGCTCTGTTGCGAGCGCTATACCGGACCGAACCACACTCGGTACATCGCATGGATTCTGAGTTTCATCGCGTACCTCCAGTTTGGGTTCCGCTCGGCCGGACCGTCTATATCTGAACGATCCAGACCTGGTAGAGGGCATGGAATCGGCGGCCGTTGAGCCTGATCATTTCCGTTTCCTCCTTTCCCTCGACTCCCGTCCTGGGTGGTCTTTGTAGAAGAAGAATAGTCCTCGGGGCTGGGGCCTCAGTGGGCCGAAAGGGCAGTCTGGGCGGCCCTTTCGGGCATAAACGAAACGCGGGAGACCTTCCGGCATCGGCTATACTTGAAAGCATGACTGCACCGGTGAAGGTCCGCGTTTCCGAACAGGAGTACCTCGCGACCATGACGGACGAGAAGCCGTCCCTGGAATTCGTGAACGGCGAGGTCTTCCAGAAGCCAATGACCAAAAAGGATCACAACGAAGTCGCGATGGCGCTCTATGACGCACTCCGCGACTACAAGAAACGACGCGGTGGCTACGCGACCTGGGAAGCCACCACCAACCTCAGTCGCCTTGCTGACAAGCGATATCGCGTTCCCGACCTTGCGTTTTGGGAAACTGACCGGGTTGTTGCTCAGCCGGACAATGTATACCTGCCGCCCACGTTGGCGGTCGAGATCCGCTCCGAAGGCCAATCAATGCGTTCGCTTCGCGAAAAGTGCACGGAGTACCGCTCCCGGGGCATCGATGTGTGCTGGCTGATCGACCTGCTGGCCGGACGGTGGAAGTCTTCGAAGAAGGCCGTGAAGGCATTCAACTCGACGTCGATGCTGCACTCGCGACCCGAAAGTTACCCGGGTTCAGCATCCAGATCTCAGAGCTTTGGGCCGAACTCTAGCAGGCTAACCGGGTCTGTCCCTGCATCGCCCATCTACCGGAAGCTTCTTTGGAGCGGGCGAAGGGAATCGAACCCTCGTCTCAACCTTGGGAAGGTCGCGTTCTGCCATTGAACCACACCCGCCCGGGTGCAACCTGTTCATCGTATCATCTTGGAACTTTGCTATCGAGGTTTGAAAGCCATGCCCATTCCCCAAGAACTCTCCCTTTCCAAAGAGGAACTCGATGAACTCATGCTCGCTTCCTGGAACATGCGCGTGGCCACAATCGGCCCCGGCACACGCATCAACGTTACCCCGCTCTGGTTCGGCTGGGCCGGCGGCAAGATCTACTTCTACTGCCGTGGCCAAAAGGTTGTGAACCTCCGCCGCAACCCGGTCTGCACCGTCCTTGTCGATAAGAACGAGCGCTTCCCCGAACTCCAGGGAGCCATGTTCCAGGGCAAGGCAACCGTGCTCGAAGACCCGGAAGCCGAAGCAGCCGACCCCGACATGGAAGCTGTCCGCTGGCAAATGGGCACGAAGTACGCCGGTGGCCACGGCGAATCGGCCGAACCCCGCAAGAACGAGTCCACCGCTCGCGGGCGTCACTGGCGCTGGGTCGTCTTTCAGCCCACCAAGACGGTCACCTGGGACAACCACAAAATCAAACCCCGCTATGTACGCTAGGTCTTCCGTCTCTCAGACTGGGGAGTGGCCCAAGGTGAGGACCCCTTGACACCCTCCTATACTGGTCATAGCCAGCATTCGGAGGTGTTGCATGTTCGGCTTCATCAGCAGCGTCCTCGCCGAGAAAGGGCGCCACGTTTACACCATCGGCAAAAGCGCCACCGTTGCCGATGCCGTCCGCCAAATGAACGAAAAGGGCATAGGCGCCCTCCTCGTTGTCGATGGCCGCCAGCCGATTGGGATCTTCACCGAACGCGACGTACTCCGCCGCATTGTCGATGCCGACAAGGATCCCGCCGTCGTTCGCGTCAGCCACGCCATGACTCGCAACCTGGTGACAATCACTCCCACGCACCGCGTCGAAGAGGCCATGGAGCTGATGACCTCCCGCCGGTTCCGCCACCTTCCCGTGCTGGAAGACGGAGAAGTCGTGGGCATGGTTTCCAGCGGCGACCTCATGCGCTGGATTACCCTCAACCAGGAAGACCATATCCGCCAGATGACGGAATACATCACCGGCCACGCTTAGCGCGCTGTAAGGTTTCCCCTCCCGGTTGTCTTAGTTACGACACAGGCCCAACTGGAGCAATCCAATGATGATGCGCGTCTCGCCTTCACGGGTACTCATGAGGCACCGTGGCTCAATCTCGGGCCTTTCGGCTTTGAGAATCCCAGTATCCCGGACTTCTTGACGCGTGAGCGAAGGCCAGGATGCGCAATTTTTCGTCCTCAAATTCGTAGACGATCGAATAGGGGATGCCTGCAAGTAAAGCGAACGCCGCCCGTTGCCAATCTGGCGCCCTGTCTCCGGAAATGCGAGCAACCGCGCCAGGCCTCGGTCAACCGCGTCAGCGAAGCGTCTCGCCGCTGGAGACTCTGGCCCAAGAAAATCAATTGCTTCATCCAGGTCTTGTTCGGCCCGAGGCTCAAACTTAATGTCCTGAACCATTAACCCGTCGGTACATTCGTTCTCGGACTTCACTCCATGGAATGCCCTTGGTCTCACCCGACGCCAAAGCTCGTGAGCGTTCCGCAGCGGCTTCCAACCATTCCTTGCTGATTGGCGGGTCCGCGAGCTCGCTTGCTATGTGCAGCAAGAACTCTTCAAGTTCAGCCGGATCAAGCTCAAGGGTTCGTTCGTAAAGTTCTTCAACTCGGGACATGCTCCAATTCTACCACGACGAATTGAGGGTGCTGTCGCCAACGTGCCACATCTCCACCCAACAATTGCTAGGGGGTGTAGACAATAGTCATAACGCAGTGCTACTGTCTAAATCGCCTAAGCAATTGAGCCATTTGGCCTACCCCCACCCCGAGGTCTCGCCCACTCATGGCCGTCATCACCC
>JANPDX010000372.1:0-4852 GCA_031431695.1 Dehalococcoidia bacterium | reverse complement strand
GACATTCACGACGGTCACCTCCACCCCCGCCGCCTCGGGTCCCCTGACGCCGACGTGCATCTGAAGACGAACACCCACGGCTTCTTCCAGTTCATCCGCGGCGAAGCCCCCGCCGAAGATGTCGGCGAACTCCGCGGCCCCGTCGAAATGGCCCGCGCAATCCAGGCCTGCTTCCAGACTCACTGACTGTCCCGGAACGACAACGACTTCATCCAGTGATGGCGCGAACGGCATCGCGGACGAGTACACCTACGGCTAACGCCGCGAAAAGACCCGCTACGACGAGCAAACCGTTGGTGTTGCGCCCTTGCCGTCCCCAGGGTCCGAGGCCAACATGAAGTAGGGCAAAGACTGCCGCGCCTAGATAGGCAGTGGCGAGGAAGTCGACAAGCGCGGAGGCGAAAAGCACCAATCCTATCACCAACAAAACGAGGATTGCGCCTGCGGCAGGTGCTAAGCGGTCCCATAACGCGCGCCCGAGTGTTCGCCGGGAAACGTAAAGCCGCGTCGGTTGGAAATTGAAGAGTTGAGTGCCGGACCAATCCCTGCAGGAAATGGCCGTTTTCGCCCGAGCTCTCTCACCGGCGAACGAGACACGATACTGATCCTCGACCGAGAGTCTCACTTGTAGGCTCAACCATCCTAACTGATAAGTAGCCGGATGCCATTGTGGCCGAAGCTCCACTAGCCACGCGTCCATCGCCGCGAGTGCGTCTTGTTCACCTCGAATGCCTGGACCAACCGCGACAGCCAGGCCCGAGGTTGGCAAAGGCGAATAGAGGCAGAGCGCCAAGTCTGTTCGAACGGTGTTCGACCAAGAATAAGGAGCGACAGCGGCGAGACGAGACAACGTCGAACCGTTCATCCGCTTGGATCCTGAGTGCCAGTCACGGAGCGACCGTTGGGCGTATGCTGCCGCCGCTGCCCCGTACATTCGCTCCCACGCTGTAAGTATCGCTTCTAGCGTGGTCGGGCTCGAGACCAGAAACCTTTGGCGTACAGCGTCGAGTAGGGCCTGCGGGAGCGGAGTCGACATTTGCTGGGCCGGCCTCCCATTCAATCGTACGAGTAATCTCCTGAGGCCGTGCAACGGGCCCGCGCCATCGATTCTCTCAGACGAAACTTGGTATCGAGGTGCCGCACCCCGTATCCTTCCTCCCAATGCCCACATCACTTGCGCCTGTTTCAGTTGCCGAACTCACGGAAGTGGCGAAGCGCGTCCGCGCCAACATTGTTCAGATGGTTTACGACGCCCAGAGCGGCCACCCCGGCGGCTCACTTTCCGCAGTCGAGTTCGGCGTCTCCCTGTTCTGGAACCACCTCCGTTGCGATACCTCGAACCCCGAATGGCCCGACCGTGACCGGTTCATCCTTTCGAAAGGCCACGCGACTCCCTTTCTTTACAGCGTTCTCGCCGAGCGAGGGTTCTTCAGCACCGAACTCCTCAGGAAGTTCCGCACTCTCGGCAGCCCGCTCCAGGGCCACCCTTCCATGGGTGCCGTACCGGGTGTCGAAATGTCCAGCGGGTCACTCGGCCAGGGCCTCAGCTTTGCCATCGGACACGCGCTTTCCGGGCGGCTGGACCGCCGCGATTTCCGCTGCTGGGTAATGATGGGCGACGGAGAACTCAACGAAGGCCAGGTCTGGGAGGCCGCCCAGGCGGTGCCCCATTTCGACCTTGGCGACCGCGTTATCGCGATGGTCGACCGCAATGGCATCCAGAACGACGGGTTTGGCGACAAAATCATGAAAATCCACCCCGCCGAGATGTGGCGAGGATTCGGCTGGCACGTCATCGAATGCGATGGGCACGACATGGCGGCTGTCGACCAGGCGCTTTCGGAAGCGGAGAAGCCGCACGAAAAGCCGCGCGTAATCGTTGGATACACCGTCAAAGGCAAGGGCGTGAGTTACATGGAAAACAACCCGGGCTTCCACGGCAAAGCGCCGACAACTGACCAGCTTGCCCAGGCGCTCGAAGAAATCGCCCGAGGTTTGAAGTGACCGCCACCGCTACCGCTCCCGCCGCCGCAACCCGCGAAGCCTATCCGGTCGCCCTCGGACAATTGGTCGAACAGGGCGTCGATGTCGTCGCGCTCGACGCGGACCTCTCCGCTTCGACAATGGGCTACCAGTTCGGCGACAAGTACCCGGAGCGCTGGCATTCGGTCGGCATCGCCGAAGCCAACATGGTCGGCATTGCCGCCGGGTACGCCGCAGCCGGTAAGACTGCATTCATCGCGAGTTTCGCATCCTTCCTCCCCGGTCGCTGCTTCGACCAGCTGCGTACGTCGGTCGCTCAGCCGAAGGGTGGCCTGAACGTGAAGTGCGTGGCCAGCCATGGCGGCGTCACCGTCGGCGAGGACGGCGCCAGCGCCCAGGCCATCGAAGACCTGGCACTCGCTACTTCGCTTATCCCCTTCGATGTGATTGTCCCGGCCGACTATGAATCGGCGCGGCAGGCCATTGTGGCGGTCGGCAAGACGACTCGCCCGGCGTACGTCCGCACCGGCCGCCCGAAGATTGCCGCGATCTACGACGCCATGTACCGGTTCGAAATCGGTAAGGCCTCGGTCCTCCGCCCCGGCAATGACGTAACGCTCATTGCCTGCGGGATCCTGGTCGGAATCGCCCTCGAAGCATCGGCTCAACTGGCCAACGAAGGCATTTCGGCGCGGGTTATCGATATGGCCACCATCAAGCCCATCGACCGCGATGCCGTCCTGGCAGCCGCCCGCGAAACCGGCGCGATTGTCACCGCGGAAGAACACCAGACTCACGGCGGCCTCGGGACCGCGGTCGCGCGGGTGCTGGCCGATTCCCTGCCCACGCCGATCGCATTCGTTGGTGTCGATAGGTACGGGACGAGCGGCAAGTGGGATGAACTGCTCGGCTACTTCGAATTGACGCCTGCTCGGATCGCGGCGGCAGCGAAAGAAGTCATCGGGCGCAAGCGGTAGGGCCTGGGCGGCCCGCGTCACCAGGTTCGCGAAAGCCCGGGATATGGTGCATATGCACCACTCGCCTCGGCACAGTCCGTTCCGCCGGGCCGAATTCCGATGCATTCGCTGAATGGTTCTCCCCGGCCAACGGGCCTAGCGTTGAACTGTGCAATCTCTTGCCCGCCCGGCCTCTAATTCGGTGCCGCGCCGCTTCAGTGATGAAGCGCTCGGACTAGCGCCGTTTCTTATCCTGTGCGTGATCCTCGCATGGCTTGCCGTCGCGCGAACCGGAAGTCCCGCGCAGGGGGGCATCGGAGCGACGCCGCCAGCGACCGAGCTTCCTAGGGCGGTCGTGGCCGAAGGCGTGAGATTCTTCGTCGTCGCCGTTGGCCATGAGCGCGCGATGGAGATTCGCGAGCTTCTCGAAGCCGAAACCGAGTTGCGTGGGTTCCTTGGCGAGGCTCCGCGCACCGCGGACGTGATTGAAACTTCGGGAGCCGAGGAAGCCGCGAAGATTGCCGAAGCCATACGTTCGGATGTCCTCGAAATTTCCGTCGCCGTTCTTGTTGCGCGCTAGCCTGACAGCGCAGGTGCATGGTAGGCATACAATGGCGTGATGGACGCTCCCGTTCGCTACGTCCGTTCACGAGACGGCACCCGGATCGCCTACAACGTGGCCGGCGACGGACCGGTTCTTGTGCACCTCACCGTCCCGTCCGTATCGCATCTCGATTTGTATCCCCGGATTCCCGGTGCACGTGACTTCCTTTCCGCGCTTGGTGCGGGCCGCAAGCATGTTCGGATGGACTTCCGCGGTACGGGTATGTCTGACCGCAACATCGAAGATCACACACCCGACGCCCTAACCGACGACGTGGAAGCAGTCCTGGACCACCTGCGCGTCGAGCGATTCGACCTCTATGCGTCGGGCGCGCGCGTCACTCCCGCCCTTGGCCTGGCTGTTCGGCGGCCAGAGTCGGTAGATCGAATCGTCCTCGGCTACCCGTTCACAGCGCGTCCTGTGCGCGAGGACGCCCATCCGAGCACAGCGTGGCTACCAATGATGGAGAGCAACTGGGAGCTCTTCCTCGAGACCACTACCCAACGGAACACGCGGCAAGCGATTAGCCGCGTCCGGGAGGTCGTCGCCTTCGTGAAACGCTGCATGGATCAGCGAAACTATGTCGCTGAATCGAAAGCTGCGCAGCCGGAACTCGATTGGGCGCGAGCAGCGGAGGTCAGGTGCCCAGTGCTTGTCCTCGAGTTCACGGACAATGTCCGCCTCCCGGAGGGTCGCATGCAGGCGTTCGCGGATCGCTTCCCAAACGGCCGCTTCATAGCACTCCCCGAAGGCGCCATTGCACCTCCGTACGGTGACCCCGAATTAACGCTTCAGGCGATTGCTGAGTTTCTCGGGCCTCCTGAGGCGTCATCCCCGGCAAGTTCGGCGGCCGAAATCCCACTCACCCCGCGCGAAACCGAAGTCCTGCGCCTCCTCGCGGCCGGGCGAACCCAGCCTGAAATCGCGGCCGAACTGGTGATCAGCACGTCCACTGTCTCGCGCCACGTCGTCAGCCTCTACGCCAAGATCGGCGCCCACCGCCGCGCCGAGGCCGTGACATGGGCGATTCGCCATGGTCTCGGCTAATTGGCCCCTGCTGCCCAGGCGGTTCCCCTCGCACACCGCCCCGCCGCGTAGAATCGCCACCACAAGACCCGGGAGGAAGTCATCCATGGCAACGATCAACCGCGACGGCGTCAACATCTATTACGAAGACCACGGGAGCGGCCCGGCCGTGATGCTCAGCCACGGCTATAGCGCGACCTCGCGGATGTGGGCCGGCCAGGTGGAGGCGCTGAAGGACACGTACCGGGTGATTACCTGGGACATGCGCGGCCACGGCCTGACC
>JANPDX010000371.1:0-6698 GCA_031431695.1 Dehalococcoidia bacterium | reverse complement strand
GTCGATATCGCTCCGGGGGCATCCACGCCAAGCCTCGCGCGGCGGTGGGCTTTACGTGCGAGCTGTTCCTGACGGAGCTCATGGAGACGGGTATGGCTGTAGGGGTCGAAGAGGATCACTGTGGCGGTCCTTCCTGAACGCCTATTCATAAACGTAGACATATAGAAACATAATTACTAACCTAAGTCAATAGCCGTGGCCCTAATCATTGACTTTTGATAGCCCTGGAGAATACCAGGACATCGTTGGCGGTAAATCCGAGGCGCGCGCGCCAGGAAGCGCCAGTGCGCCTGGAACTCTTTGCTGAACTGATAACGTCGGGAGGGCATCAAAAGTAACGCGGCGAGCGGCCCGGGTTGATAGTCAGGAAGGCTCCGCGAAGTCCGTCCGGATTGGGTTATGCCTTTACGTCGAGAATGTCGTCCAGCGCGCCCGCGACGTAGGCCCGGAGGACGCTCTGTTCGGCGGTGTAGAAGGTCTGATTCCCATCTCGCCGTGGCACGGCGAGTCCTGCTTCGCGAAGCATCTTGATGTGGACACTCACAGTCGGCTGTGAGACCCCAAACCTGGCGGCAAGTTCGGTGATGGTCGAAGCGGCATCCGGCTTTTGCCTCAGAAGTTCCGCGAGAATCGCAACGCGGGTGGGGTCGGAAAGGGCCTTGAGCTTGTTGGCGGCGCGTTCCGCGATCTCGCGGCGCTTCGTCAGGCGTTCGGTGCTATCAACGCCGGTCCCGATGTAGACGAGGTTCGGGAAGGTCCAGAAAGACTGCCCTCCTCCGGCGAGGCCAAGCGGTACGATGACCAATTCGTTCCGCTGGCGTGCGCTGTCGATGCTTGCGCGGAACGCATCTCTCACGCAGTAGCCGTTCGCCGGGACGAGGGTGGCGATCTCTATGCCCGAAACGGCGCGCACGGCCATTTCCCGGGCGGAGCGTTCGGCGCCTGGCTTCCCAATTGACTGCCATACGGGTTCGATCATCTTCCAAAGTGACCGCAAGATCTCGATGAACCGAGCACGGCCGCCGGGATTTTCGTATAGCCAACGGACACGCCGTGCAATGAGATCATGCACCGCTTCGGGTTCGCTGGGGAGTGCGGGAATTGGAAAGCCACGTTCAAAGGCTTGTTCGATTGCATCGAGGGAAGCATCAACCTGAGCGTTGAAGAAACTTCCGGTGTGCCACGCGGCAACCAGGAACTCGCCCCATTCGCGGTATGGTTCGCCATTGATCTCCAGCAATCCCGGCTCGACCCAGAAGGCCATCAGTTCATCGACGAGAGCCTTGCCTTCCCGGTCGGCTTCATGCACCCAGGCTGGCACCCACTGCTCCGGCTGGACGCGATGCTTGGCGAGAAGGAAGAGGCCGAACTGGAAGTCGAACAGGGAGGAGATCACAATCCGCAAGCCGGGCTTGTTTTCTTCAGTCTCGAGTTCTGATGGCATCGTTCATTAACTATATCTCTAAGGCTGGATATGGGAAGCGTGAAACTTCATAGGTTCCGCACGGTCCCGGCCTTCAGACCACTTTTGCGCACGCCCAGCGGAAGAGCTCAGACGCCGTAGGGTAGGGGTGGATCGTCGATGCGACCTGGCGGGCAGTGAGGCCGTGCTGAATGGCAAGGCAGGCCTCACCGACGAGAGTGCTTCCCCGGGCACAGACGAAGTGGGCACCAAGGAGCACTCCTGTCTCTTCATCCGCGATGACCTTCGCGAAGCCGTCGGTCTGATTGGTGGTGCGGAACCAGTCGAGTTCCGCAGCATCGAGGCGGCCGACGCGAATGGCTTTGCCGGTGGCGCGAGCCTGTTCTTCGGTCATTCCGGCGTGGCCCACTTCCGGCTCGGTGAAGATGGCCCAGGGGACGGTGGTATCGGGAATGGTTTCGCAATCGCCGGTATCAAGGTGGCGGGCGATGTGGTGGGCCTGGTAGCTGGCGTAATGGGTGAACTGGAACTTCCCGGTGATGTCCCCGGCCGCCCACAAGCCGTCGAGGTTCGTCTGGCCGCAATCCGAAATCGCGACGAAACCCTTCTTGTCGAGTTTAAGGCCAAGGTCTCCGAGGCCGTCCGGGATTTGGGGCTCACGTCCGGCGGCGACGAGAACTTCATCGAATTCGAATCGTCCGCCGTTGACGACCATGGCGATTCCGCCGCCTTCGCTGCGGTCGACCCGTTCGATCTTCGCGCCGGCCACGACGCGCATCCCTTCGCGTTCGAACAACTTCGTTAGTTCGAGGGAGACTTCCGGGTCTTCGGTTCCGGCGATCCGGTCTGCCGCTTCGAACAATGTCACCTGCGAACCCAGGCGGAGGAAACTCTGGCCCAGTTCAAGACCGATTGGGCCGCCGCCGATGACGGCGAGGCGACCGGGGCGTTGAGGAAGCGTGAAGATGGTTCGGTTGGTCTGTGGCTTGGCCTTTGCAAGCCCGGGAATCGGTGGAAGACCGGGGCCGGTGCCGGTGGCGATTACGACATTCTTCCCATTGATGAGAGAGCCATCGACACGGATTTTGGTCGGGCCTTCGAACTTCGCCTCGCCCCAGTGGAGGTCGATGCCGTCGCCGCGCATGCCCCCGTTCGGGTCCGTGCCGCGAACAAGGATCTGGGTGGCGTGGATACGGGCAACCACTTCGTCCCAGCCGAGGCCGAGGTCAGCAGCCTTCTTGGAGAGGTCTATGAAGGCTTTACTGGGCACACACCCGTCGTTCAGGCACTCGCCGCCAAGGTGGTCGCGTTCGACTACCGCGACGCGGTTGCCTTTTCGGCCGAGCGTACGCGCGATGTTGTCGCCAGCGGAGCCGTTACCGACAACAATAAGGTCATAGGTATCCAAAACTCGCAGTACCTCGCAAATGAAGTGATTTGAGCGTACGCCCTTAGCGGCAAAAGTCTGGTCGGACGACTATCCGAAGTCGTGACCACCGGGCGGCCGTTCTTTACCTGGCCTTCCGAACAGGCCGTCACCTCGGGTCGGCTACACGCCATCTCCTAACCGAGCGGACAAACAGGAGAACGGCAATGGAAAGCACTATCGCATCGCGCGGTTACGTCATCGAATCAGCGAACATCCCTTCGGGGTTCGGGGAGTTCCTCGAACGCCAGGGGCTGGCGGGAATGACAGCCCGGACCCTGGACGGGATGTACTTCGAGCCACGTGTAGCCCTTGCCACGATCTTTCGCGCGTTCGAACGGACTGGCTCAACCATCAACGGTGTGCGCCGCGCGGGACAAAAGCCGGACTGGCACGTGACAGCTCGGGCCGCCGCGGGCGCCCAGATGCGGTTGCGGAATTCACGGTCGGCGGTGTGGTTGCCGACGTTCCCGGCGGCCTGAGCGCAGGTTGACGCCTACTTTGCCTGCCAGGTGGTGCCATCGGGGCCGTCCTTGATTTCGACTCCGAGTTCAAGGAGGCCATCGCGGACTTTGTCCGAGAACTGCCACTGCTTGGAAGCGCGTAGCTCCGTACGAAGGGCGATGAGAAGGTCAATGAACGGCGCCGCATGCTGAGTTGAAGCGTTCGATGCTTCAAGTGTCAGTCCGAGCACTCCGCACAGTTCGCGAAGGATTCCGCGTGCGCCCCGCGTATCTCCGCCGGAGTCGGTGGCGCGGTTGATATCGCGCGCGAGGTCGAAGAGAGCGGCGAGGGCGCGCGGCGTATTGAGGTCATCTTCCATTGCTTCGATGAACACGTCCCGAGTGCTTGAGGCGTCGAAGTCGGCGCCACCGACGGTTCCGGCGCGGAAAGCTGCGTTGCGGAGGCGTTCTACGCCGGTCTTCGCCGCATCCAGAGCTTCGCCGGTATAGCTGGAGGGGCTGCGGTAATGGCTGGAGATGACAAACATCCGGAGGGCATCACCGCCGTATTTTTCGAGAGCCTCGGCTATTGTGACGAGGTTTCCGACGGATTTGGACATCTTGTCGCCACTCAGTTGAAGGAGCGCGTTATGCATCCAGATACGCGCGAAGGGTGTCTTGCCGGTATAGGCCTCGGTCTGGGCGATTTCGTTGGTGTGGTGGGGGAATATGAGGTCGGCGCCGCCGCCATGGACATCAATTTGTTCTCCGAGGGCGTGGAGCGCCATTGCTGAGCACTCGATGTGCCAGCCCGGGCGGCCTGCGCCCCAGGGGCTTTCCCAGCTTGGTTCGCCGGGCTTGGCGGTCTTCCACAGGGCGAAGTCGAGCGGGTCGGACTTCAACTCGGTTGGATCGACCCGGGCGCCGGAAAGGAGGTCATCAATGTCGCGCTTCGAAAGAGCGCCATAGGCCTTCGGCCCGAACTCACGCACCTTGTAGTAAACGTCGCCGCCGGATTCGTAGGCGAAGCCCTTATCGATGAGACCCTGGATGAAGTTGATGATCTCTGGGACTACTTCCGTGACACGCGGATAGACGTGCGCGGGCAGGACGTTCATCGCGGTGAGCTGACGGTGGTAATCCTCGATATTCTGCTGGGCGAGTTCGAGCATGGGGACGCCGAGGCGGTTCGCGCGTTCGATGAGCTTGTCATCGATATCGGTGAAGTTCTGGACATGCCTGACGGGGATTCCACGCCAATCGAGATACCGGCGAAAGACGTCAAAGACGATTGCGTGAAGCGCGTGGCCCACATGGCTTTCGGAATACGGGGTAACCCCGCAGACGTAAAGGCGCACCACCCCGTCATCGGCGAGCGCGGGAAGGAGCTCCTGGCGGGTGTTTGTAAGGGTGTCCAAGAGTTGCATATGCGAACCTGTAGAGGGAGTTGAAGCACCCATCTTAGCCGGTTCTCGTTATGAGGATTGGGGTATGACGAAGCGGGACTGAGGGTATTTCGGTGGCCGGCAGGGGTGCGGAATGGATTGCTTCCGGGGGGCCGATGTGCGACCCTGACGCGCACCTCTGGCGGGGTGAATCGGCCCAAGCGCCACTGACCACTGGTTAGTGCGCTCGGCGCAAGGGCCAAAATTTGCTTATGAAAAATACCTCACGCGAGGAAACCCCCGCGTGACGACTCGGCTGCCCGATCAGCCGATGCGCGTCACGAACTGGCTGGCAGGCTGGGTGGACTATGTGTTCGCCATCGCACTGGTAGCCGGTCGATGGTTGCGCTTGCCTCTGACGGAACCAGATCGTGAGCCGGGATTCCGCTCGGCCTTTGCGCCTACGATGGCAGATTCATTCGCGCCGCGATGGCACGAAGGCGAGCACAAGCCACCGACAGGCGGGCTGGTAAGGGCTGCCGAGATAGCGATGCTCTCGGTCTCATTCTTCCTTGGCGCGCACCTTCTTTCCGGCGGGACTCCCGCGGCTATTGCGCCCAACTTGAACCCGATGAACCTGATTGCTGAACACGATGGTGCTCGGGCCACGCCTATCGCCTCGCAACAGGTCGAGATCACGATCGCGGCGGCTTCGCTGATTGTGAATTTCGACCAGGAGCCCGCGGAAGTTCTGGCGCTTGAGACGGAACAGGCCGCCCTTTTGCCGCTACCAGAAGCTCCTGCTGCGATTGCGGCGGCTGTTCCAGGGGGCGCTGGCACCGAGGCGGCGCCAGCCATGGAGCCTCCAGTTGCGCCGCTCCCAGCGGCCGCCGCGCCGGCAAAACCGACTGCGGTTGCGGAACCAGCAGGTCGCTATATGACAACCGACGAGATCCGTGCGGCCGCAAGCACGGCTGGCTGGCCAGCGGAACTGCTCGACGAGGTGGTCAGCGTGGCACGGTGCGAGAGCACCTTCTTCACCCATGCCGAGTACTATGGCGCGCTCGGACTGATGCAAATGATGCCCCTCTGGTTCGCGCCGGCAGGCCTCGATTCGGAAATGTGGGCCGACCCTGTTACAAACCTGAGGGCCGCCCGGTACGCATACCTTGAGAACGAACGAAACTACGGGAATGCTTGGGGCCCTTGGACCTGCAAGCCCGAGCGCAGCCTCAACACCGCGGCTTCCTAGAGCGAACAGGGCCAGGTTCGCGGCACATTCAGCCGGGCCACCGCACAATAGGCCGACGTGCGAATCTTCCTCATCATCCTTGGCGCCGTGCTTTCCCTCGGTGGCTTCGCCTGTGGAGCTTCCGGTTTGGCTGCCTATCGCTCGGTAGAAAGCGATGGTTTCGTGGATGGCGGCGGCCAAATGGCGACCGAAACAGCGGCACTCGTGATCAGTACCGCGGAGTTTGAAGAAGTCCACACGAAGGATGCCGGAACCCGGTCCGGCAAGATCCGTCTTCGGATACGCGCCGAACGGACCGATGGGGGGCCGGTCTTCATCGGCATCGGAAGTGACGAAGCCGTTGACTCCATCACTTCGGGCGGAAGCTTTGCCACGGTGCGAGACCTTGAATTCGGCCCCTTCGCCTACCGGAGCGTGAGCCAGGGCGGCACGCACGCACTGGACAAGCCGACCCGCGCTCTGTTCGCGGTCGCTGCTGCCGGCGAAGGCGAACAGAGCGTGGAGTGGCCAATCGAAGCCGGAACCTGGCGAGCCATCATCATGAACGCGGAGGGTTCGGCGGGGTTGGATGTACAGGTACACTTCGGCGTGAAGTTCCCATACCTCCGCGGCTTCGCTATCGCCGGGATGGTCATCGGGCTGGTGCTGCTGGCGAGCGGAGCCCTGCTGCTGCTGGCGCAATTGCGGCCACGCAGGAAGCTACCGGCACTGGCTGAACCTACCGATTGGGGCGACGGGTAGCCCTTGCCTAAGTGGACGTCGTTCGATC
>JANPDX010000370.1:0-19145 GCA_031431695.1 Dehalococcoidia bacterium | reverse complement strand
GCAATCGCGGGCGCCTACGCTCCAGACGCACTGAATGCCCTGTTTCGCATCGAAGTATTTTGGCAGCATTCAATCGCGGTGGCGTTCAAGGCCTCGGAACTAGCGGGAAAGTCTCGCCGGCTGGACGTGCCGAGCGCCTTCACGGCCGGGATTCTGCACAACATGGGCCGCCTTGCGATGTTCTACGCGGACGGCACCGGACTGGACCAGGCGATCGCGGCGGCCATGGGCAAAGGCGTGATGCTCGAAGACGTGGAAGAGGAACTCCTCGGAGCCGACCACGCGGAAGTCGGCGGACTGTTGGCGAAGCGCTGGAAGCTACCAACCGATATCCAGGATGCGGTTGCACGCCACCACACTGCGCCCGAGGACGAAGTGTCGCTTGCGGGGGTCGTCGGTGCTGCCGACCGCTTCGTAACCGGGCACGGGCTGCTCGCCGGGTATGTGGTGCCACCGGCAATGGGAGTGACGCCCGAACCAGCACCCGAGTTCGTGCACCTCTCGCGGCAGGTGGCCTCGTTGATGGAACTGGTGAAGGGCAGGGGAGTCGGCGTCGCGGCCTGATGCAGGAAGCGAGCCAGTCATGGTTCAGGCCCTCACCTCATCGCAAGAGCCTCGTGGGCCATTCGTTTCGACTATAGCTCAAGGTCAAGGTATTCACAGAACCGCTATCCGGTCGTAGTCTACAGAGATGGGCAACTGCCCCGGATGCAGACAACGATGGTGATTTCCCCGGCCCCGAACAACGTCGCCAGCCTGATCCTCTCCAACGCGGCGGAGGTCTATCACAACCTTTCAGTTCCAGTGCTTTACGAACACGCCGTGAAGCGCAACGAGGGGAAGCTGCTCCAGGGCGGCACGTTCGCCGTCTATAGCGGCGAGCGCACCGGGCGGAGCCCGAAAGACAAGTACGTTGTGAAGACGCCGGAGATTTCCGAGCACGTCTGGTGGGGAAACCACAACCAGCCGCTATCCGTCGATGCGTTCGAACGCCTTCGCACGAAGGCGATTTCCTACCTGAAGAACCGGGACATCTACCTTCAGGACTGCGTTGTGGCCCAGGACCCGGACCACCAGCGAACGGTGCGAGTCATCACCGAGCAGGCGTATCACTCACTGTTCGCGCGCACGATGTTCATCCCCTCCTCGCCGAAGCCGGCTCAGAGCGACCCGGACATCACGATCATCCACTGCCCGTTCTTGCAGCTGGATGGCGAGGCCGACGGAGTACGGAGCGACGCGGTTGTTGCCCTGAACTTGACCGAGGGCGTGATCTTGATCGCCGGTTCGGCGTATGCCGGGGAGATGAAGAAGGCTGTTTTCACAGCCATGAATTACTACCTGCCGCTTGATGGCGTCCTCTCGCTGCATTCGGCTGCGAATGTGGATCCGAAGACGGGCAAGTCGGCGCTGTTCTTCGGGCTTTCCGGGACGGGCAAGACGACCCTGAGCACAGACCCCGAGCGACTGCTTATCGGCGACGACGAACACGCGTGGACGGAGACCGGGATCTTCAACATTGAAGGTGGTTGCTACGCGAAGACGATCCGGCTTTCGAAGGACGCCGAACCGGACATTTTCGAGCAGACGACTGAGTTCGGGACGATCCTCGAGAACGTTATTTTCGACGAAGATACGCGCGAGGCTGACCTCGACAACGATTCAGTGACAGAGAATACACGCGGCAGCTACCCGCTGGGATCACTGCGGAATGTCTACGAGAGCGAGGTTGCGCCGCACCCGGCGCATGTGATTCTTCTCACCGCGGACGCCTATGGCGTGCTGCCTCCCATCGCCCGGCTGACGCCCGAGCAGGCGCTTTACCACTTCCTCAGCGGCTACACATGCAAACTGGCTGGCACGGAAGTCGGCATCGTCGACCCCGAGACCACATTCAGCCCCTGCTACGGTGCGCCATTCATGGCGCTGAACCCGACCGTGTACGCCGAACTTCTTGACCAACGCCTGAAGATGACGGGCGCGCAAATCTGGTTGATTAACACGGGTTGGACGGGTGGCAAGTACGGCATCGGCAAGCGAATCTCCATTCAGGAAACACGCAGGATGGTCCGCGCCGTGCTCAACGACGGATTCGGCGAGGTCACGTTCAGAACCGACCCGGTGTTTGGGTTCGAAGTCCCGACATCCGCGGCCGGGTGCGAGCCACGGCTGCTGACCCCGCGCGAGTGCTGGGCAGACCCCGCGGAGTACGACGCGACCTACGCGTCCATCGCCGAGAAGTTCAAGGCGAACTTCGCGCAGTTCCGGAACCTCGTGAAGCCTGAAGTGGCGAAGGCCGGCCCGTAGACATGGTTCGGTTCGACCCAAGATCAGCCACTGAGTAGAATCGCGGACATCGCCCTGTCTGAAGGAGTCGTCTCGTGACCGCAAAGTATCTGAACGAGTTGCGTCACCAGGGGGCCGTCGCCGAAATCGCAAAGGTCAAGTTCCCGTTCCCCGGACAGGGTGGCTCGGACTTCGAGACAATCGTAAACGTGCCGAAGCCGAAAATGGCCGTGGGCGAAGACGGCGGCAACGACATCTTCCCGGACATCGTGGTGGTTCGAAGGCCGGGCCAGTGGCTGATGATGATGGCGCAGGTGGAAACACCTGATACGGTCACCGACGCGACGGCTGAGCATGAATGGCTGCCGCTTTCGAAGGTGGGCGAACTCTATCTGTATGTGCCAGCGGGCATGGTGCAAGACGCCAAGAAGTTAATTAAGAAGCACAAGATAGCGGTCAAAGGCATCCGGACGTGGCGTTTCCGACCGGTCTGGGGCCTGGATGTCACGGAAGCCTGAGAGGCCCGTGACGCGCTACGATAGTCAGCAATGATTGCGACGATCGTGACCTTTCGACACAGCCCGAACACGTATGACCGGCCGCGGTTTGAGGCGATCAACCGTTCGACAGCGCCGAAGTATGAAGGATTGGCGGGGCTGGTAACCAAGGCCTACTGGTACGACGACGACGCCCACGAGAACGGCGGTATCTACCTGTGGGAATACCGGGCCGCGGCAGAGGCGACCCATGACGCCGAGCACCTGGACAGGCTGCAAGCGCTCTACGGCGTTCGACCAACCGTACGCTATCTCGATGTGCCGGTGTTCGTGAACAACAGCGTGGTGCGCGCGTGAACATTTTCTTTGATGTCGATCACACGCTGGTGTTTATCGACCAGCACACGAATGCGTTGCGCCCGGGTTCGCACGAGGCGATGCGGAGGCTCAAGGCCGCCGGCCACGGCGTTTATGTGTGGTCGGCGAGCGGCCTCGCCCATGTCGAACGCGTGGTGCATATGCACGGGCTCACGGATTGGGTCGATGGGATGTTCGACAAGGACCCGCGTGTGAAACCCTACCCGGATTTCATCATCGATGACGATTGGTACCTGGTGGAGAAGTACGGCGGCCACTGCGTGAGCCAGTACAAGGCTGTGAACCCGGACGACACCGAATTCGAGGACGCGCTGGTCAAGCTGGCCGAACTGGGACATATGTGATCCTGGAATCGGGATTTTGGAACTTGGGTTGAGATCGGTGGCACACGGACTGTTCGTTGAGCCCTTTTACGGCGGAAGCCACAAAGCGTTTCTCGACGGGCTGGTAAATCATTCGAGCCATGAGATTCGGACGCTGACGCTGTCGGAGGGTGAGTGGCGCCGGCGTATGCGACGTGGCGCCCAGGAGCTGGCGGAGTTAGCCCGGAACATGCACGGGGATTTCGACTTCCTGGTGGCGAGCGATATGCTCGACCTGCCAGTGTTTCTTGCGCTCACTCGGCCAAGGTTCGACCGAGTGCCTGTGGCCATGTACTTCCACGAAAACCAGATGACGTACCCGCGGCTCAAGGGAACGAAGTTCAACTCGTGGTTCGGTGCCATCAACTACCTGTCGGCGTTGGCGGCTGACGCGGTGCGATTCAACTCCGGCTTCCACCGGGATGACTTCGTTGGGGCGCTGCACTCCTTGAGTGGACAGACCAACAACTGGTTGATGCCGAGCAGCATCGCGGAGATTGAGCGGAAGTCTGGTGTGCTGCCCGTTGGGGTCGAGTTGGACTGGATCGCGGCACTGGAACGCGCTCGATCAGACGACGCGCCTCGGACAATCCTCTGGAACCATCGCTGGGAGTTCGATAAGGCGCCGGAATTGTTCGCACGGACGCTCGAAGGGCTTGCCGCGAAAGGAGTGCCTTTCAAATTGATCGTCGCGGGAGAACCGGGCGACAACCCCAGTGAGGCGATTACGAACTTGCCTCAACGCTTCCCGCAACAGATGGCACACTTCGGTTTCGCCGAATCGCGGGAAGCGTACGGCGAACTCCTCTGGCGAAGCGACATCGTGGTGAGCACCACGCGGCACGAGTTCTTCGGCATCGGGACGGTGGAGGCTATGGCGGCGGGCTGCATCCCGATGGCGCCGAACCGCTACAACTACCCGACGCTGGTGCCCGAACACTTGCATGACCGGTTGCTCTGGGAAACGGAAGCGGACCTTCTGTTGAAACTCGAATCGCTGTTGACTAGTCAACTTCCATCGAGAGGCCAACTTCGGGAAGCAGCAAAGCGGTACGCATGGCCGGTTGTCGCGCGGCAGTGGGACGAGTTCATCAGCCAGTTGACGTCCGGTGGTTTTGTGCGCCGCCATGCCACAATTCGCAGCCAATAAGGGGCGTGGACTCAAGTGGCGGTACGATACCGTGGTGTTGAAGGCTGTTGACGTTACCCCGAACGCGCGGGAGGACTACCGCCAGGCCGTGCTTCCGGGAATGATTGAGTCGGTGCGTCGGGCTGCCGCAGCTCTCTCCCGGGCACGCGAGTTGCTTGTGAACGCGACGGCCTATGGCGGGGGCGTCGCTGAAATCCAGGGGATTGGCGCCGCGGGCCGGGAGTTGGTGCCCGAACACTTCCTCCTGACACGGTACCTGCACGACTATGTACGCATGTTTCGGACACTCACAGGTTTGCGACCGACGGAGCGTGATTGATGCCGAGTGCGGTCGGCCGGCAATGGAACTCGCTTCCTTCGTTCGCTCGGCGCCCCTGCGAGATCGTCGCAATGACCCTTCGGCTTTACATCGACGATGGGTGCTCGACCTACGCGGCGGCGATTGCGTATTACGCCATTTTCTCGCTGGTCCCGTTAAGTCTGATCACGCTCTCGGTGTTCGGCCTTGTGATTGACCAGGACCGAATCGCGGAGTGGGTGTTCGACCAGATTCCGCTGAAGGAAACCACCGGTGTCCGTGAAAACGTGGACGAAATAATCCGGCGAGCGAGGGCGATCAGCCCGGCGAGCATCGGGTTCGGTGTGGTCTTCCTGTTTTGGTCATCGAGTGGGATTTTCGGGGCGGTGCGAAAAGGGCTGAACGCTGCCACGCACCTGCGCAAGGGCCGGCCATACTGGCACGGCAAGCTCATCGACTTCGCGCTAATCCCCGCTCTCGGATTGCTCATCGTTCTCTCCGTTGGCATGACGGCAATAGTCCGGCTGGTCCTCGAACGGGTGGACGAAGTAGGGCCAATAAGTATCAACACGAACGAGGCACTTCGGCTGGCCGGGTACATTCTTCCGGCGATCATTTCGTTCTCGATGTTCGCCTTACTGTACCGGTACGTGCCGACGGCTCGCCCGCCATGGCGCGAGGCGTTGGCGGGAGCAGGGTTCGCCACGGTGCTGTTCGAGACCGCCAAGAACCTGATCGCGACGGTCGTCAGCTTCGCCGATTTTTCCCGCGACACGGCCATCTATGCCGGCTTCGGCACCGCACTGGCGTTCCTGGTGTGGATGTTCGTGAATGCTTCGATCCTGTTGCTGGGAGCCGAGTTCGGACGGGCAATCCGGCGGACTGAGGGCGAGGCCCTGCCGGACGACATGCCGGTGTCGCCCGAGTATGTGCCTCTGCGAGCGCACGAGTCCAAGCACCCATAGCGTTCGCGTGCGGTGGCGTGTGTGAGCGGTCGAGGAATTGCGCCACTTGTCACCCACCGCAACACTGATGCGTGGCATAGACACTTTTACAACAGGAAAGTAGTAAAAGGCCCGAAAGGGTGGTAGACTTGCACTGTGCAAGGAACTCGAGACCGAATCCTGGAATACGTGATTCAACACCGCGAGGCGCGGGTTGAGGATCTTGCCGAGGAACTCGGCATCACCGCGGCGGCCGTGCGGCGGCACATGGACAACCTCCGTGCCGATGGGCTGGTGGATGCCAAGGCCGTGAAGCAAAGCACGGGCCGCCCCTACCATGCCTATTCCGCCACCGAAAAGGCGACACAGACGGTGCCGCCGGCATACGCGGATTTGCTGGAGCGGGTGCTTCGCAGCCTGGGCGAGCGCGACGACGTTATCACAACGGTCATGACGGGCGTTGCCGAATCACTGGCGCAGAAGCACATGCACGAAGTGGCGGGCCTTTCCGCGGAAGGCCTCGCGGCACAGGTAACGGAGAGCCTGAGGGCAGAGGGAATCCTCGAAACCTGGAGTTCCGAGGCAGACGGTATCCACCTGGTAAACGGTCACTGCCCGTACCACAAAGCCGCGGAGATTTCGAAGCTGCCCTGCGAAGCGGATCGCAAGGCCATCGAAATTCTGCTTGGCCACGACGTCGAACAACTCAATCGCATCGTCGATGGGGCGAGTTGTTGCGAGTACCTGGTCCGAAATTCGGCCCAACCACAAATCATCGAAGTCCACTAAGGAGACACGAAATGACCAAACTCCTGGAGATCGAAACCCTCCATGCCTCCATTGGCGAAAAGGAAATCCTGAAGGGCCTATCCCTCACGGTGGATAAGGGCGAAGTGCACGCGATCATGGGCCCGAACGGGTCTGGCAAGAGCACATTGGCGAACGTCCTGATGGGCAACCCGAACTACAAGGTGACAAGCGGCGATGTCCGCTTCAAGGGCCAATCGCTGCTGGCGATGAAACCCGATGAACGGGCGCGGCTGGGGCTGTTCCTCGCCTTCCAGTATCCCGTGGCAATCCCGGGTGTGACGCTGGTGAACTTCATGCGCCAAGCCGTAAACGCCAAGCGCGGCATGGACGTCCCGATCCGCGAGTTCCGCGAATCGCTCTTCAAGAAGATGGATCTGCTGAAGGTGGACCAGGACTTCGCCCGCCGGTACGTGAATGACGGCTTCAGCGGTGGCGAGAAGAAGCGGGCAGAAATGCTGCAGATGGCGATGCTCGAACCTTCGATGGCCGTCCTCGACGAGACCGATTCGGGACTGGATATCGACGCCTTGCGGACTGTGGCCGAAGGTGTCAACGCGCTGATGAACCCGGAGATGGGACTGTTGCTCATCACGCATTACCAGCGGCTGCTGAACTACATCAAGCCGCAGTTCGTCCACGTCCTTGTCGAAGGGCGCATCGTGAAATCCGGCGGTCCGGAGCTGGCAGAACAGCTCGAAGCGACCGGCTACGACGAATACGAAGCAGCCGCTGCCGCGGCGACCGCCTGAGGAGGCTGCGATGACTACCGCACCAGCATCTATCGTCAGTGACTACAAATTCGGCTTCTTCGATAAGGAGGAGGCTCTCTTCAAGGCGAAGAAGGGGGTCAACCCCGACATCGTGAACATGATTTCGGACATGAAGGACGAGCCGCAGTGGATGCGCGAGTTCCGCCTTCGCGCGCTGGAACTCTTCCGCCAGAAGGAAGACCCTGCGTGGGCGAGCCCCGTGCTCAAGGACCTCGACTTCGACGACATCCACTACTTCGTGCGGGCGACCGACCGGGACGAACGTTCGTGGGACGATGTGCCGGAATACATTCGCAACACGTTCGACAAGCTCGGCATCCCTGAAGCGGAAAAGAAGTACCTCGCCGGCGTTGGGGCGCAGTATGACTCGGAAGTCGTGTATCACAACATCCGCGAAGACCTGGAGAAACTCGGCGTCATCTTCCTCGGCACTGACCAGGCGCTGAAAGAACACGAGGACATTTTCAAGGAGTACTTCGGGACGATCGTGCCTCCCGGGGATAACCGCTATGCAGCGCTCAATAGCGCCGTTTGGAGCGGCGGTTCGTTCATTTATGTGCCGAAGGGCGTGAAGGTGGATGTCCCGCTCCAGGCGTACTTCCGGATCAACACCCAGAACATGGGACAGTTCGAGCGCACGCTGATCATCGCCGACGAAGGCAGCCAGATTCACTATGTCGAGGGTTGCACGGCCCCGATTTACTCAAGCGACTCGCTACACAGCGCGGTGGTTGAAATCATCGTGAAGAAGAACGCTCGCGTTCGCTACACAACGATCCAGAACTGGTCGAACAACGTGTACAACCTCGTGACGAAGCGGGCCGCAGCGTACGAAAACGCCGTGATGGAGTGGGTCGATGGGAACCTCGGTTCCAAGTTGACTACGAAATTCCCGAGTGTGTACCTGATGGAGCCCGGCGCCCACGCCGAGATCCTCTCCCTCGCGTTCGCCGGCAACGGCCAGCACCAGGACGCCGGCGGCAAGGTTGTCCACGCCGCTTCTAACACGACGTCGACCATCATCTCCAAGTCGCTCAGCAAAGACGGCGGACGCACGAGTTATCGCGGCCTTCTGAAGGTGTACGAGGGCTGCGAGAACGTGAAATCGAACGTGCGCTGCGATGCGTTGCTGCTCGATGAGACATCCCGTTCGGACACCTATCCGACCATGGAAATTGACTCGCCGGACGTAAGCATTCAGCACGAGGCGTACGTTTCGAAGCTCGGTGAAGACCAGCTCTTCTACTTGATGAGCCGGGGCATGAGCGAAGAGGCTGCCGCCAAAATGATAGTCAACGGCTTCGTTGAGCCAATCGTGAAGGAACTGCCGATGGAATACGCGGTGGAGCTCAACCGGCTCATCGAGTTGCAAATGGAAGGCGCTGTCGGCTAGAAACGGCGGATGGCTGGCCGCACCGTGGGTGCGGCCCGAGGACACGAGGTACCTGATGACGGCTTTGGTTGAACAGAGATTAGATTTTCGCGCGGCGAGCGCGGCTGTTGGAACTTCGTGGAACGACACCCCGGCGATGGCCGCGTTGCGCGCCCGTGCAGCGAAGCTCGCTACGGAACTCGAGTGGCCGGACTCGCACAAGTCACGGCCCTGGAAGTATTACGACGCAACGAGCATCGGCATCACGCCTTCGATGCCGCTGGCTGATGTGGACGTGGAGATATCCGGCGCCCCGGATGGCGTAGGGGTGCGGTTCAGCGAGGCGAGAGGGGCGACGACGGATGTGCTGGCTCGAAACCTTGGGACGGTCGTTCTCCCCAAGACCGACCGATTGACCGCGCTGCACTACGCATTCCTTCGCGATGGCGTGCTCATCAATGTCCCTGCGAACGCCGAACTGTCCACACCGATTCACCTGAAGCGCACGGTGTCGGGAGCGGGCCTCAGCACTCCACACACACTCATTGTCACCGGGGCAAACAGCCGTGTGACGGTCGTTCAGGAGTACACCTCAAGCGAAGAGGCAATCGTCGCGCTGCCAGTCGCGGAGATCATCCCTGGGCCCGGAGCGGAGGTGCGGTATTACTGCATCCACCGCTGGGGTTCCCGGACGAAGGTAGTCGCCAACCAGCGGTTCCTCGGGCGCGAGCGCGATGCCGCGTTCCAGAGTCTGCACATGGTGCTCAGCGGCGACGTCATCAAGGGTCACCTGGAATCTACGCTGGAAGCGCGCGGGACATCGAGCGACCTGCTCGCGATCACCTACGGGACGGGGACCATTCACGCCGACTTTTTCACGCTCCAGGACCACATCGGGCCGGACACGCGAAGCGACCTGAAGTTCAAGTCCGCGCTGACGGATGAATCGAACGCGGTGTACTACGGCCTCACGCGCGTTGGGCTCGGCGCCAAGAACGCCGACGCCAACCAGGAGAACCGGAACCTGTTGCTCAGCAAAACCGCGAGGGCCGACAGCGACCCCGTGCTCGAAATCCTCACCAGTGACATCGTTCGGGCCTCGCACGGGGCCACGGCGGGGCCGGTGGACCAGGATCAACTGTTCTACATGCAGGCACGCGGAATCCCCCACGCGGACGCCGAGTCGTTGCTCGTGACAGCTTTCCTGGAAGACGTCCTTAGCCGTATCAAGGACATCACACTGCGCGAAGAACTGGTGGCGGTTCTCGAAGAGAAGATGTACGCATGACCTGGGTGAAAGTGGCCAAAGCGGCTGAACTCCAAGCCGGGACCGCCATCGTGGTGGAAGCGGATGGCAAGCAGATTGCTCTCTGCAACACCGGTGACGGATTCCACGCAATTGATGACATGTGTTCGCACGACAAGGGGCCGCTCGGACAGGGCACACTGCTCGGCAATCGCATCGAATGCCCCCGCCATGGAGCCCAGTTCGACGTAGTTACGGGCCGGGCGCTAACCCTCCCCGCGGTGCGGCCTATCAAGACGTACAAGACCAGAGTGGAAGACGGTCAGGTCGAAGTCGAGGTCTGAGGTTGACAGGGCAACCGCCAGTTGGCCTGAATCGACCGGCGCCAGGCGGGAAGGTGGGCAAGGCACAATGCTGGATGTAGCGCGAATTCGCCGAGACTTTCCGATCCTGGACCAACGGGTGAACGGCCATCGGCTGGTCTATTTGGATAACGCCGCGACGACCCAGAAACCGCGTCAGGTGATTGATGCGCTGGTCCGTTATTACGAAACCAACAATGCGAACATCCATCGCGGGATCCACACGCTGGCCCAGCGCGCTACCGAAGAGTACGAAGGCACGCGCAAAAAGGTCGCGCGGTTCATCGGTGCACCGAACGCGGAAGACATCGTATTCACGCGCAACGCAACCGAAGCGATCAACCTCGTCGCGCATGCGTGGGGCGGGCGGTTCATCGGCGAAGGTGACGAAATCGTCCTCAGCACGATGGAGCACCACTCGAACATTGTGCCCTGGCAGATGCTGGCACAGCGCACGGGCGCGTTGGTGCGGTTCGTCGGGCTTACCCCTGAGGGCCGGCTGGATCCGGATTCGCTCGCCGCAACGATCGGGCCAAAGACGAAATTAGTGAGCCTCGTCCACATGTCGAACGTCCTTGGGACGATTAACCCAATCGCTGAGATCGCCGAAATAGCGCATCGGCAGGGTGCGCTGCTACTGGTGGATGCCGCACAAAGCGTGCCGCACCTGCCCTTCGATGCGGTCGCCCTGGGCGCCGACTTTGTCGCGTTCTCGGCACACAAGATGCTCGGGCCAACGGGCGTGGGAGTGCTCTGGGCCCGCGAAGGGCTTCTTCAGGAAATGCTGCCGTTCCTTGGCGGGGGCGACATGATCGCGACAGTCCGCGAAGAAGCCTCCACCTGGGCGGATGTTCCGCACAAGTTCGAGGCAGGGACGCCGAACATCGCGGACGTCATCGCCTTCGGAGCGGCCATTGAGTATCTCGAGAACCTTGGGATGGGCGCTGTACGGCAGCACGAGGTCGCGATGACGGCTTACGCCATGGACGCGCTCGAAAACGTTCCCGGACTGACTATTCACGGCCCGCGCGACCCTGAGGCCCGGGGTGGAGTGGTCAGTTTTGAGATAGATGGCGTACACCCCCACGACCTTGCGACGATCGCCGACGGGTACGGCGTTGCCATCCGCGCCGGACACCACTGCGCCCAACTCCTGATGCGGCACCTCCATGTGCCCGCGACAAGCCGCGCGAGCTTCGCCATCTACAACGACCGTGAAGACGTTGATGTTCTGATCGAGGCCATCGGGCATGCGCGGAAGGTGTTCGCTTGATGGCCGACCTTTTCGACGACCTCTACCGGGAGTTGATCCTGGACCACTACCGAAGTCCTCGGAATCACGGCGAGTTGCCCGAGGCACCGATCCGCGTCGAAGGCGTTAACCCGGTGTGCGGCGACGAGATCCATATCGACCTTCGGGTTGGTGAGGGGGTGATCCACGAAATCGCTTTCTGGGGGCAGGGATGCTCCATCAGCCAATCGAGCGCTTCGATGCTCACGGAGCGGCTCAAGGGGCGTCCTGCGGATGAAGCGCGGCAGGTGATGCGAAACGTCCGGGCGATGCTCATCGATGGCGCACCGCCGGCGAACGACCTCGGCGATCTTGAGGCATTGGAGGGCGTCGCGAAGCTACCCGTGAGGGTGAAATGCGCGCTGCTATGCTGGAACGTACTCGAACAAGGCCTTCGCGAGGCCACCACCACAGCCTGAAGGAGGCCCCAATGACCGAAGCAACACCGACAACAACGACCGCCGCACCAACGTACGAAGAGATGCGACTGAAGCTCTGGGAAGTCCAGGATCCCGAAATCAACCTCAGCATCGTCGACCTTGGGCTGGTCTATGACATCCAGTTCGATAACGGCGACGTGCTCGTGACGATGACACTCACCAGCCCCGGCTGCCCGCTGGGCCCCATCATTCGCGGCGAAGTGTACGCAAAGCTTCGTGAGATCCCGGGCGTCAAAGATGTAGATGTGCAGATTGTCTGGAGCCCGCCGTGGGACCCACGGACGATGGCCAGCGAAGATGTCCGCATGCAGCTCGGGATCTGGTAGACGGCGGCAGCCGTCGCCCCCGGCCCTTCTCCGAAGCTTGTTGGACAGGGGGGCGAACCTCCGACCTGCCGGCGGAATTCCGCGCGTTTGGAGCGCATAGTGGTGCGCTTGACGAGATGACCTCCTGATGGTCAGGATGATGACTATGACAACGCGAGTTGGTATTGCGGAACTGAAAGCGCACCTCAGCGCATACATCGCGCGGGCCAAAGCTGGCGAGCGCATCGTGGTGTGCGACCGCCAGACGCCAGTAGCGGAGTTGCGGGCACCCGAAGAGGAACTCGAACCGCTGCCAGTCGTGCCGCCGATCCGCCCATGGCCCGAGGTGGCGGCGACGCTCACACCCGTGCGTCCGCGTGTGCCCGTTGATGTCGTGGCGTTGCTACGCGAGGACCGCGACCAGCGGTGAACGTGTGTTTGGACTCGAGCATCCTGCTTCGCGTCCTCCTTGGCGACGGCGCACCCTTACCCCGCTGGGACGAGTTCGAGCAACCGTTCACGAGCCGCCTGACACTGATTGAGGTGACGCGAGTGATCGATCGGGTCCGCCTCGGGAGCCAAATGAACGACGAAGAATTCAGCCGGTTGGCGAACATGGCGGGACGGAGCCACCAAGGATTGCAGATGGTGCCGTTGGTTGAAGAAGTGCTCGAGCGCGCCGAGCAGCCGATGCAAACGGCGGTAGGGACCCTGGACGCGATTCACCTCGCAAGTGCAGTGGCGCTTCGCATCAGGCAGGCCCCGGACCTTGTGTTCGCGACGCACGACCGCCAACAGGGGATCGGAGCGCGGGCGCTGGGATTTGACGTTATCGGCGTCGAACTCTGAGGGCGAAGGCTTCGACACCCGTTACAGCGGCAAGAAAACGCGGCTGAGGATCATGGCGGCCGTGAGCCAAGCCGGCGGTTCGTCATCGGCGGCGTGCTCATCGACCGTTCCGGCGGCGAGTCCCTGCGCGGGGACAAGTTTGTGGACGGCCGCTATCTCGCCAGTGTCGAACCAGGTTCCCGTGCAGTGCCCGCATTGGTCGAGCTGGACGCCGTCTTCTTCCGTTCGTTCCATGGTCCTGGCGCATGCCGGACAATTCAATCGCGGCAATGACTTGCCGCACCTGGCGCACGTGTGGTCGGGCTTGAGGTGGCCGAAGCAGGCACGGCAGCGGCGCGGGGCGCGACTCGCTTCGAGAGCCGGATGGCCCGTGCCAGGATCGGCGACGCCCCGGACCAGCGCGTCGCCGGTGGCCCAAAAGCCGTAGCAAGAGTTGCAGTACCACAGCGGATGGACGGCCTGGAGTTCGTACCGCTGCATCCGTGCGAGCAGTGGGTGCGATTCGCAGTATGGGCATTTCAGGGCGGCGACTCCCGCTGCTTCGCTTCGAACGCCGTGGCGCCGGAGTTCGGCGAGGACGTCGCCGGCCGGGCGCTCCCAGCTTCCCGCGGCAGCACGATTTCGGGCGGCTGCTATCCATTCGTCATCGGAAATGGTCACGAGTGGATCTTCGGCAGCAGGCATCGGACTCGCCAGAGAAGAGATGCCTGTAGACTGAGCTGACGCAATGTCCTGTGAAGACGAAACCGCCGACCTGCTACGCCGCGCCGGGCACAAGATGACGCCTCAGCGGCTGATGATCGTGCGCGCGTTGCGGCATGCGACCGGGCACATGAGCGCGGCCCAAATCGCTGACCATGTGCGCGAGGACTACCCGTTCGTTGATGTCAGCACCGTGTACCGGACTCTCGACGTGCTGAAGCGTATGCGGCTTGCCACATCGACTGACATGGGCGCGGGAGATGTGGTCTTCGAATGGGCGCCGGAAGCACCGCATCACCACCTGATCTGTTCGAGTTGCGCTGATGTGGTTGAAATCGAGCACAAATACCTCGAAGGGCTCGAATCATCGGTGCTCGCCGACTTCGGATTCACGCCCGACATGCACCATTTCGCGATTTTCGGCCTCTGCCGCGAGTGCCAATTGGCGGAGAGCGCCGATGCCGACGCGTCGTGAGCTGATTGGCAGGCTGACCGAAGCCGTTGGCGCGGCAAACGTGCTGTGGCGTCCAGAGGACCTCGCGGTCTACGAGTTCGACGGCACCATCGAGAAATCCACGCCACATGCCGTGGTCTTTCCCGCGGACGCTGACGAAGTGGCAAAGGTCGTGCGTGTGTGCAACGGGCTCGGCATCCCAATAACGCCCCGTGGCGCGGGAACTGGACTGAGTGGGGGCAGCGTCCCCGCGAAGCGCGGCGTCGTCGTGGCAACCGCGCGTATGCGGAGGATCCTGGAAATCGACGCGGTGAATCGCATCGCCGTGGTGGAACCGGGCGTGCCAAACCTGGACCTTTCGAAGGCGGCGGCCCCGTTCAGGCTCTTTTACGCGCCTGACCCGAGCTCGCAGCAGGCATGCACCATTGGTGGCAATGTCGCGGAGAACGCCGGCGGACCACATTGTCTCGCCCTGGGCGTCACGCAGAACCATGTACTTGGGATCGAGGTCGTGACGGCGGCTGGCGAGGTAGTGTGGTTGGGTGGGCGCGTCCCCGATGCGTTCGGGTTCGACCTGCGTGGCGTGTTCATTGGGAGCGAAGGGACGGTGGGGATAGCGACGAAGGTCATCGTGCGGCTGGTTCCCTCCCCGGCGAGCGTCATCACCCTGCTTGCGGTATTCGATTCGGTGCAGCAGGCCAGCGAGACGGTTTCGACGATCATCTCGGCGGGAATGATCCCGGCCGCGATGGAAATGATGGACCAACTCTGCCTTCAGGCGGCCGAGGCGGGCCTGCAATGCGGGTATCCGCCGGATGCGGGCGCGGTGCTGTTGGTGGAGCTGGATGGCCTGCCGGAAGTGATAGCCGGACAGGCCACGCGCGTGCGGGCCGAATGCTTCGAACATGGTGCCCACGAAGTGCGGATTGCGAGCACCCAAAAAGAGCGCGACATGCTCTGGAAAGGGCGCAAGGGCGCGATTCCGGCGCTCGGACGGCTCGCACCGAACTACTACATCCTCGATGGCGTCGTGCCACGGTCCAAACTGGTCCAGGTGATGGACGTCGTGAGCGAGGTCTCGAAGCGCTACGGCATCCCCATCGCGAACGTCTTCCATGCCGGAGACGGCAACTTGCACCCACTCGTGTTGTTCGATGAGCGCATCCCGGGGGCGAAGGAACGAGTTCTGGAAGCGGGCGGCGAAATTATGCGGGCGTGTGTGGACGCTGGCGGGGCTTTGAGCGGCGAACACGGGATTGGCGCGGAGAAGCGCAAGTTCATGCCCTGGCTGTACAACGAGACAGACATCGAGAACATGGAGCGCTTGCGGCTGGTGTTCGGAAACAGCGGTAATTTCAACCCGTGCAAACTCCTTCCGACTGGTACGGGGTGCGGTGAAATGGCCCACCAGGCTGCCGCTATCGCAGCAGCAGGGCCTGATGCGTATGTCTGAATCGATGCTGGCCCCCGGGCTGATTGCCGGGCGGACTCCCGAGAAGGTCTATCGGCCCGCGAGCCTCGATGCCCTGCGCGAAGTCGTCCGGCAGAGAGACGGAACGACCCTGGTCCCCATCGGCGGCGGGACGCATCTTGGCCTGGGGAACCGAATCGACGGCAGGTTTTCGACGGTTCTGGTAGGCGACGCTCTGCGCGGAAACGTCGAACACGCCCCCGAAGACCTGACCGCGGTGGTCCCGGCGGGCACGACGCTCGGCGAACTGGCGGCAATTCTGCGTGCCAGCGGACAGCAATTGCCGATCGATCCCCCGCTGGCCGAGACAGCCACGCTTGGGGGCGCGCTCGCCGTGGGGACCGGTGGGCCGCTGCGGAGCCGCTACGGCCTGCCACGCGACATGGTGCTTGGGATGACGGTCCTGCGTGCCGACGGCGAACTCGTACATGCCGGCGGCCGGGTTGTGAAGAACGTGACCGGCTACGACCTGATGCGGGCGTGGTGCGGTTCGCTTGGTACGCTCGGGATTCTTACTTCGGTGTCGGTCCGCGTGCTTCCGATTGTCGACTCGCTCGATCTCGAATGCGCGGTCCCAGGCCTCAAGGCGGGGCTGGCACTCGCGGATGCGCTCATCGTTTCAGACGTTCGCCCGGAGTTCCTCGACGTGCTGGGGGACGAAACCTCGTGGCGTCTCGTCACGCGCCTGCCACGCGCGGCGGTCGATGCGGCGCGGGCGGCGCTTGCGGGGCGGCGCCTGGTCGAGGCGGCGCAGAGCGCGTATTCCGGGCTGCGAGACGCAGGCTTCGGGTTGGACGATGCGCTGACCATGCGGCTCGCCATCCAGCCTTCGGAAATGGAGCAAGCAGTTGCCGCGGTCGCTCCGCTGAAGCCATCCGTGGTCGTCGCGCGCCCGGCCGGGTCGTCCGTGCGGGTCTCGTGGACTGTTGGCGCATGCCCGAGCGCGAGGGAACTGGACGGGCTTTTGCAGCGCCTCCGGTCAAGAGTCGCCAGCTATGGCGGATCGGTCGTGGTGGAACGCATGCCAGATAGCTTCCGGGGCACGATTGACACCTGGGGGCCGCCGCCGGGCTCGTTTGCCTTGATGCGGCGCTTGAAGGATGCCTATGACCCCGACGGGCGCCTGAACCGAGGGAGGTTTGTCGGTGGCATCTAAGGGGCCTCTCTGGCCACTGCTCTCCGAGGCCCCTACCGACGAGGACCTTGGCCGGTGCGTGCATTGCGGGCTTTGCCTGAACGCCTGTCCGACCTATCTCATCACCGGGCTGGAAGTGGAGTCCCCGAGGGGACGGATTCACATGGCGAAGCTGGTGAGCGAGGGCCGAAGCGAACTTACGCCAGCCATCCAGAACCACTGGGAACTGTGCCTCCAATGCCGTGCCTGCGAAGCGGTTTGTCCTAGCGGTGTGCCTTATGGGCGCATCCAGGAGCACGCGCGGGCCCAGCTTGACGCCGCGGCTCCGGCGCACCGGGCCCAGCGCAGGTTGCGGAAGTTCGTCCTCCGGAACGTGGTGGCAAATCGCAGAGTGCTTACGATGGCGGTAGCGCCCGCGCGCTTCTATGCGAATTCGCGGGTGCGTGGACTTGTGCGGAAGACCGGAATCCTGCGAGGGCGACTACGCGCCATGGAAGCGCAACTTCCTCGAGGGCAGGGGCATCCCGAACGACCCGCGACAGTCGCCGCCGCAGCCGATGGCGTGCTGTTCACCGGCTGCATCATGGGCGAGATGTTCGGGAACGTGAATCGCGCGACGCAACGGGTGTACGACCGGGCAGGCATCCACCTCGAAGCTTCGCCAGGACAGGGGTGTTGCGGGGCGCTCCATGCGCACGATGGCGACATCACATTCGCGCGGAAACTCGCACGGAAAACTATCGAAGCACTCGAAACGACGACCGGACCGGTTGTCGTGAACTCGGCGGGTTGCGGGGCAGCAATGAAAGAGTACGGCGACCTGCTCTCGAAGGAGACGAAGTGGGCCGAGCGCGCGGCAACGTTTTCAGCGAGGGTGAAGGACGCTTCGGAGTTGTTGTCAGGGCTCGCGCCCGGACGTTTCGAAGGCAGAGTGACCTACCAGGATGCCTGCCATCTCGTACACGCTCAGCGCATCAAGGATCAGCCGAGAGCACTTTTGGGCAGCCTGCAAGGGTGCTCTCTTATCGAGACACCGGGCGCCGACGTGTGTTGCGGCGCCGCCGGGATCTACTCGCTCGTCCAGCCGAAAATGTCGGCCGAGTTACGCAACCGAAAGGCGGAACAGTTCGTGGCGGCGAACCCCGACGTCATTGTGACGGCGAACCCCGGCTGCCAGATGCAGTACGAGGCAGCTGTTGTGGAAGCGGGGCTCAAGGCGCGCGTGATGCATCTGATGGAAGTACTGGACGAGGCCACAGCTCCGAGAGCGGACTGATCAGGCGTTGGCGCGAAGGTAGTCGCGATGCTGATTCCAGAACGGCGACGGCGGCGGCCCGCTGATTCCTCGACGTCGAACGACATCGGCGTATTGCTGGACCCAGGGGACGATGCCAAGGAAACCGGTGCCGATTGTGTTCTTTGCGTCGTTCGCCAGGGCAATTGGCTGGGCACCGGATACCCGGAGGCCGGGAGAGCCCGCCGAATACGTTTCCGCAAGGTAGCGTTCGCGAGACGGTCCGGGTATAGGCGCGCCCCATCCGAACCAGAACGCCGCCCGCCCGTTGCCGTAGTGGCCGTCGAGCACGCGTTTGCTGATGGTAGTGTAGGTCTCGACTGCCGCTTTGAACTGTGACCCCAGCGTTTCGTTCAAAATACCGAGCACGATTGAACTGGCGCTGTAGAGCGGGTCGAACACGCTCGGGAAGTCGATGATGACGGTACCGAGGCCGGGGCCACCAGCCGTTTCCCACGCTTTGCGGATTGACCCTCTTTCCCCGTCGGCGGAGGCTAGATACCCGCTGAAGCCCTCGCCCGTCCGCGATTCACCGGGGGGGCCGTTTGACGGCGGGAGCGGATAAGAAGGTTCGGCGTAGCCGCCGAAGAGGGACTTCGCGAGGCGTGGACGGTTCAGTGCGGCACTGATGGCATTCACGAGTCCCGTGTTGTTCCACGGTGGCGCCCCGACGAAGAACGAACTCATCACGATTTCGCGCTCGTAGCGTTTCGAAGTGCTGGCAGAGAG
>JANPDX010000369.1:0-12932 GCA_031431695.1 Dehalococcoidia bacterium | reverse complement strand
GTGTCGGCGGACCTCGGCCTGATGATCCCGTTCTTCCGCGGCCTGGCCCGGCTGGGTAACGAGCCCGCGTTTACCCTGGTGAGTTACCTCGACGGGTTGAAGGAACAGATTGGCGAGGAGTTGGACCTTCGCAATGAGGCGCGCAGCATGGCGCACTTCAGCGCGCTATTTGAAGAGTTCGAACTTTCGTTGCTGGTAGTGCCGAAAGTCTACGAGGAGTTCTCCGGCCAGGAGGTGCTCACGATGGAGTACCTGGACGGCCTGCCGATAGATGACCTGGCGATCGTGGAAACCCTGGGGCTGGACCCCAAGGCGCTAATCAGGGAACTGCTACGCGCGTGGATCCTGACGGCCGTCCACACCGGTTCGTTCCATGCGGACATCCACGCCGGGAATCTGCTTGCGCTGCACGACGGCCGGCTGGGGATGCTGGACTGGGGCATCGTCGCGCAGTTGGACCCGGAGACGCAGCTGTTGATGCAGAAGCTGGTGGAGGCCTCTCTCGGCGACGAATCGGCGTGGACAACTATTACGGCGACGCTTATCAAGCTCCAGGGCACTACTTTGCGCGAGGGCCTTGGGCTGACCGACGCGGAGATTCACACTGTGGTGCGGGCGATGATGGAGCCGGTCCTGACGTTGCCGCTCCGAGACGTGAGCATGTCGAGCGTGTTCGCGGGCCCGGATGAGATGTACCGGCTGGCCGGTCGCGAGGTGCCGCCGCGGCGAGGGCCTATCCAACGGTTGAAGAAGCTTCGTTCGACGGCGAGAGCGCACCGGATTGCCTTTGCGGATGGGTACCACGAAAACAGTTTTCAGCGGTCGAACTTTCTCAGTTCGAAGCAACTGATCTACCTCGAACGTTACGGGCGAATGTATGTGCCGGAGCACGCGATTCTTGGGGATAGGGATTTCCTGGAAACGGTTGTGGAGAGCCTGAAGGCACAGCGGGACGCAAAGGCCGGCTGATTCCGGAAGCTATGGTTGGTAGAGCCTGCCGTTTTCGGCGTGGTTGACGACAGAAAACCAGAAACTGTTGTGGCCGGGCAGGCGCGACAAACGTTCCCCATTCGCGGCGACGAGAGCTGACTCGGTTATGGTCCAAGTGCGTCCGTCGGTGGAGGAGAGGGTGTTCTTCTTGCGGTTGAACTGTGTGAAGGTGATGCGCCCGGATTCGTAAGCTCGTCCGCCGCTTCCGTCGCCGGTCGCGACGACTACCAGCGACAAGATTCCCACCGTGTCCCGGATAAATCCTCGCTCATCGAGAAGAGCCACGGGATAGGCGACCGCTTCTTCGGAGGTGCGGACGACGTAGACAATATCCTTTGGCTTGAGAGGGCCGGCCTTTTCAGGGGCGGGAAACATGAGTTGCGGGCTGGCGAAGTAGTCCCGGTAGGCGACTCCCGAGCCGTAGTCGCGTTTGAAACCAGTTTCGATAGACAGCACCTTGGTTTCTGGATTCGCGGCGAGCCATTCGCCGTAGGTGGTATGCGTTGTGGGCAGGGTCTTGAGCTTGATTCCCGAGCCGGCCAGTTCGCCCCAGACGGGCGTCCCGGTATATTGCTGCCACAGCGTCCGAGTTTGGCGGTCGTACATGAGTTTGTTTGAGCGGTAAAGCATGCCGCTGGTACCGAAGCGGTAGGTGATGCCAGCTACGCGGCCGTCGTACAGGATGGCGCTCCCGCAGAGGGTGCAATAGGCGAGGGAGACGGGAACGCCTGCGATGGTGTCGTTGACCATTTCGTGCCAGTCGATGATTCGGCGGGGATAGGCGCGGGCGTCGCCGTCTATCTCGACGCCGATAACGGGGTCATCGAGACTGAGCCACGAAGCGGCGTCCAGGGGGGTGACGAAAGCCGGGGATTCGAGCGGCGGGATGCCATCGACGCGGACACCACCCCAGAGAATTTCCTGTGCCGAGATGGTGTGGTTTGCCGCCGGGTCGAGGAAGGCTCCGATTTCCGGTTGGATGGTGGAGAACAGGGTTTGTTTGAAGGCGAGGTAACCGGCGGGGTCGTCGTTCGGAGTTTTGCGGCCGCGCTTTTCGACCCACCCGAAAGCTTCGAATTCGCCCGGTTCGCCGAGTCGGGCGCGGAGTGTCTCGCGGGCACGTTCGCCGAAGGGTGTGGGTATTGTGGCGAAATCGAGCAAGAACGGGATCCAGCGTTCGTCGCGGCTTGCGCGAATCGACTCGAAGAGGGAGTCCACGGCGGTTGGAATGTCATCGGCGAAGACGCGTCCCCCTTTCCAGTAGATGAGCGTGGAAGGATCGACCGCTGCGAGGTCGATTTCCGGCGCGGGCGCGGCGCGTTCGCCCATGCGAACAGGGGGCGAGTTGGTAGTGCATCCCGGAAGGGATGCGGCGAGGATCAGGACGGTGCCCAGCAGCCACTTCATGTGCCGGACAGTGTTGTCGAGATCGCGGGCGTTACACACGATGGAAAGGTGTAGTCAAGGGGTCACCACATCGCCGGAGCGATGGCTTCGACCGCACGTTTGCGGTGGTAGAGCCGGGGGAGGCGGGCCTGGAGCGACGACAGGATGTCCCACGGGATCGTTTCAGCGAGGTTGGCTACTTCGGTTGCGGTGATTGCCGTTTCGCCATCGGAGCCGATGAGCGTGACGATATCACCCTCCGCTACGGACGGGATGCCGGTGACATCGACCAGGAACTGGTCCATGCAGACTCTTCCGACCATCGGACAACGGTGCCCGCGGATGAGAACGGATCCGACGTTGCCGAGGTTTCGTCGCCAACCATCGGCGTAGCCGACGGGGACGAGGGCGACGCGAGAAGGACGGCCGGCGCGCCAGGTGAGGCCGTAGCTCACGCCTTCGCCCGTTGAGACTTCGGTGACGCGAGCGATGCGCGCGCGGAGCGAAAGCACGGGAGTGAGCGCCGGGCCCGGAGAGTTCGCCGGGAGTATTCCGTGCAGCGCCAGGCCAATTCGCACCCCGGAATAACGCAGTTCTGTTCGGCGGAGGGCCGTCGCTGAGTTGGCCGTGTGCAGGTAGGGGATCCAGGGAAGGCGCTTCGCCGCGAGTGCGAAGACTTCGTGCTGGCGGTCGGCGAAGGTGTCATCCGATTCGTCGGCGTTCGCCATGTGGGTGGTGAGCCCTTCGACGGCGAGGTTGGGCAATCCGCGAAGGGCTTCAGCGAGGCTGACAGCGGCGTTCAGGTCGAGGCCAAAGCGGTGCAGTCCGGAATCGACTTTCACATGGACCTTTGCCATGACTCCGGCGGTGTTCGCGGCGGCGGAAAGAGCTCGGCCGAGTTCGAGGGAGTTGCATGTCAGGGTTAGTCCGGAGCGGACAGCCTGGGTTGCGTCGGCGGGAAAAGCGTGACCGAGGACGATGATTGGGAGTGTTACTCCTGCTTGGCGAAGCATGTAGCCTTCGTGTGGCCACACGACGGCGAACCGGTCAACGCCCGCGGTTTCCAGGGCGGGCGCGAGCGCGTAGGCGCCGGCGCCGTAGGCGTTTGCTTTCACGACAGCGATGAGTTCGACGCCGCCAAGGATTGTCTTTAGGGCATCGATGTTGGAGACGGCGGCTTCGAGGTCGATTTCAATCCAGGCGTTCTGGTTTTCGGTGGCTTCTGCAAGAGATTCATGGGCGATGGCCAGGTGAGTCATGGATTCGCCCCTTTCTTTCCCTATTCCGGCCCGGGTTTTGCCGGGGGTGCCGTTGGAACCTAGCATCGGAGAGGTGATAGGCGCGCGCAATTCCCCCGGGCAAGGGATCTGGACGTGGAGTTTGGCTTCGGCCTGCGCGATTGTGTTGGGTGGATGTATCTTCGGCGGGTCAGATGGGGAACCGCGAGCGATTCCGACGCTTGCTGGTACGGTCGAGACGGCGGCGGCGTCCACCCTGGCGCCGGGAGTTTCAGCGACGGCGACGGTGGTTCCCGTTTCGCCAGATTTCGTGGCAGCCGATCAATTGTTGCGGGAGGGCCGGTACAGCGAGGCGCGGGGCGCGTTCCGGCAGGTCGCCGCGATGGCGGACAATCCCGAGGCCCGTGCGGCGGCACTCGTAGGTTTGGCCACTGCAGCCGGACATTTGAATCACCGCGATGCTGTTTTGGCTGCGCTGGAGGAGGCGGTAGCGTCGGCTCCCGCTGGTTCGCCGGTCGGCATCCGGGCCTCTTACCTGCTTGTGAAGTCGCTTGGTGAGGTGGGCAGATACGGCGATGCGGTGGCCGTTTATTTGGCGGGTGCGGAGAAGTCCCGAGTTTCTCCCCTGGGTTTGTATCTGGGGAGCGAAGGAGCTGTTGTACTCGCGATGGCCGGCAGAGTTGTCGAGGCAGACACGCTTTGGGCGCTGTTGGTGCGGGATACTCGCGCGTCGTCCGCTTTCAGGGCGAGCGTGTACAGGGACCAGGCGAGAGTCGCCCGGGAGCGTCGGGACCTTTCGCGTGAGCGGTCTGCCCTTGAGAAACTGGTGTTGGAGACCAGGGATCCCGAGGCGCGATGGCAGTTGGCGCAGGTGCGGGACGAGTTCGGCGACGCGACGGGAATGGTTGCCGAGTTGCTTGGGATCGTGGAGGGGAGCCCTACAAGTTCATATGCAGGGTCGGCTCTCGGGAAGCTTGTTGGTTTGGGCGTGAGTGTGGATCCGGGTCAGGCGGGGGTCGTTTACTACCGTCGGGGTGCGTACTCGCAGGCGAAGGCCGTGTTGTTGCCATCTATCGGGGGTCCGGGTTTGAGCGCGGGTGAACTTGCGTTCCGGGCGTACTTCCTCGCGGCGAGCTTTGAGGACAGTGGGGATCCCGCTTCGGCCGTTCGCTACTACGATGTCGCAGCGGAATCCGGGGCGAATTCGGTCTACGTCCATCGGGCGCGTTACTGGGCCGCGCGGGTGGTTGAGGCCGGGGCGAACGCGGCCGAGGCGAGCAGGCGGTACGTCCAACTTGTCCAGGGTGGACCATCCGGTGAGTTCACCGAGGAGGCCGCTTTTCGGGCGGGTTATGTATTGCTGCGGGCAGGAGACACCAGCAGTGCCTTGACCGTGTGGGGGACGATGCAGAGTGGAGTTTCAGCGCGGCTGGAGTATTGGCGTGGGCGAGGCCACGCGCAGGGCGGAGACGTTTCACTGGCGACGGCGGCGTATAGGCGGGCGATGACGCTGGGGCCGTATGAGTTTCACGGTTTGGAAGCTGCGCGTGAGCTGGGGTTGGTCGGCCGGTTCGATGCCGGGTATCGCGAGCGGGATCTTTCGCAGCCGGTCGATTGGGTGGTCGTCGAAGCGTGGCTGCGTGCTCGCGTTGGGGGAGCCCCGGTGGTGAGGGAACGGACGGCCGCGTGCGAATTGATGTCGGTTGGATTGAGAGAAGCCGCGGCGTTAGAGCTGTGGGGTGCGGCAAGAGACGTTGGGGCCTGGGTGATGTTCTCTGTGCTGCGGGAGGCGAAGGAATGCGGCGTTACCGATGTCGCGGCGCAGCTGGCGGTGAGCTTGCGCATCGGGGCCGGGGTGGGGTCTGGGGAACCGCCGCCGGACTTGTTGCGAGTCTCGTATCCCGTCGATTTTGCGGAGTCAGTGCGCGCCGAGGCGAAGAAGGCAGGCATTGATCCGTTGTTTTTCGCGGCGTTGATTCGTCAGGAGAGCCTTTGGGATCCCGTCGCGGGCTCAACGGCGGGGGCGTTGGGTTTGACGCAGGTGATTCCACCCACGGGGTTTGCCATCGCGGCGGAGTTGGGGATAGTTGAGTTTGAAGCCGAGGATTTGTTTCGCCCCGCGGTGAGCCTTGAGTTTGGGGCGTATTACATTGGTAACCAGGTCAAGCGGTACGGGGATCCGTTTTTGGCCCTGGCGGCGTACAACGCGGGCCCGGCGAATGGCGCGCGTTGGGGCGCTGCTGGGGCAACGCGAGTGGCGGACCTGGTAGAGGTCATTGATTTTGTCGAAACACGAACTTATGTCATGTACATCTACGAAGCTTACGCCCACTACCAGCTGGCCTGGGGCGATTGACCGCGGTTCGACCGGAAGTTGTGAGCCTGTTAGAGTGTTAGTTCTCGCTTTGAATTGACGGAGGTGCCGAGATGGCCACAAAGAGAACTTATCAGCCGCACACGATTCCTCGCAGGCGTGTGCATGGTTTCATGCAACGGATGTCCACTCGGGCCGGGCGACTTGTGTTGAAGACCCGGCGCAACAGGGGCCGTAAGCGGCTCACGGTAGTCTAGGAGCGAGTGTATGGCTGGCAACTCTCTCGGGAGATTGCGTAAGGGCCGTGAGTTCGACCTGGTGTATTCGCAGGGGACCGTCATTGGCGGTCCTCTTTTCGTGCTCCGCGTGCGGGCGAATGATTCGGCAGGGGCGAGGTGGGGTTTCGCCGTGGGCAAGAAGTTGGCGCCACGGGCGGTGGTCAGGAATCGTCAGCGGCGGCGGCTACGTGAGGCGGCGCGGGCGGTGGGTACTGTCCAGGGTTGGGACGTGGTGCTGACGGCGCGAAACAGGCTGCTCGATGCGAGCTATGCCGATCTGGTGAAGCAGCTGCGCAGGTCGCTAGAGAGTGTTCCGAAAGACGGTCGTGGGTGATCAGGCGGGGATTGGTTATTTTGGTGCGAGGCTACCAGGCGACGTTGGGGGCGGTTATGCCGCCGGTCTGCCGGTATCAACCCACATGTTCCCGATACGCGGTGGAAGCTCTGGAGCGGCATGGTGCATTGCGCGGGTCGTGGCTGACGGTGCGGCGATTGGTGCGATGCAATCCGTGGGGCGGTATGGGCTACGACCCGGTTCCCGACTAGCTGGGCAGGACCAGTCAGCCTACTCTCTTTGGGCGCACCTTGAAGGCGCTTCGGGTGCGCCCAGTGCGAGGGAGCGCTCGGTCCCGGCGTGCCGGGCGCCTTGAGCTCGGCCAGGAACGGTCAACGGGGAGGGCGGTGTGGGTTTCGGGCGTGGGCCTGGTTTGGTTCTCCTGTTGAGACGCTTGAGTTGCGGCCGTAGGCGACTGTTGTACGAATGGCCGTGGGGTGACCACCGGTAGCTTGCGGCGGGACGCCTCAGGCCGGCTTAGAGCTAGTGTGCGAGTTAGGGTCCGGGCCAGTCCTCGGTCGGGTTGTTTCACGTGAAACAGCCAGCCACGGGCGCGTTGGCCGTATTCGCGTCGTCTCATTCCGTTCGGGTAGTGGCGGGGTGGGTTCGGATACGGGGTGCGCGGCAGGGCGTGTGGTGCGGCCTGTTGGGCGAGCGGCAAGTTGGTCGTCGGCTTAGGAGTATTGTCGGCGCCGTTTGTTTCGGATGGGACGCTTGACGCGTCGGGGTCGGGATCATTCCGTCGCTGGGCCGTTGAGTCGGATGGGCATGTGCGACCAGGGTGTCGTTCCGTGGACGGCCGCGACGTTGAAAGCATTGTTTCACGTGAAACAATGGCGGCGTCTCCCGGTTCCGATCGTGTTGGCCGGTGCACGCGACTCAATCGCGATGGATGCAACGTTTCACGTGAAACAAAGAACATATGTGCTAGATCGGAGCGAATGTTTCACGTGGAACCTCCGGGCGGAGGGCCTGCCGCATAAGGGGGGCCTGCCATAACATGCCATGGTGAACTTCCGCCGCAGCGCAATCCTGGCGATGGCGCTCCTCTTCCTACCTCTGCTTTCATCTTGCGTGAGCGTCCTGAGCCCCACGGGCTGGGCTCCCGTCGTGTTCGATGGCGATACCGTCTATGTGACGACCTCCAACGGCCATTTGAGTGCGCTCAAGCTTGAACGTGACACGGCTACGGCTCTCTGGACATTCCCTGACGAGAATCGCGACGAAGACAAAAAGCTCGATACGAAGGCTATTTACGGGGCACCCGTGGTTTCGGGAGACCGCGTCTATCTGGCTTCCTTCCAGGCCGGCGTTTTCGCTCTTCGAAAAGAAGATGGCCGTCCGATCTGGTCTTCCTCATCCGGCAATGCGAACAAACTGGATGGTGATATCCCCGGTGGCGTTGCGCTGGCTGGCGAAAACCTTTTCTTCGGGACCACCGAGGGGCTCGTCTATGGCTGGAAGCAGGCCGATGGGACTCCCGCAACCGGCTGGGAAAAGCCGAAGCGCGTCGCCGGCGGAGTCTGGGCCACGCCCATCGTTTCAGGCGACCACCTGATTGTCGCGACCATGGATGGCGGCCTACACGCTCTCTCCCTCGCGGACGGTTCCGTGCGCTGGAGCTTCGATGTGAGTGGGGCGATCGCCGAGCTTACGAAGATTAGCGACGAGTATTTGTTCGTGCCGAGCATCAACCGGCACGCATACATCATCAGGACGAAGGACGGTTCGGTGGCGGGCGACTTCAGGGCGAAGGACTGGATCTGGACGGGGGCGGCAGTCCAGGGGTTGAAGGTTTACTTCGGTGATTTTGGCGGCCGTGTCTATGGACTCGACATAACCAACTCCGGCACGGTACCGATTTGGAGGGAGCCCGCTTCGCTCTCCGATGAACGTGTCAAAGCGGGGGCTGCGATCGTCGAGGATGTGGTCGTGGTCGTGGACAGAGCTCCGGTAGTTTCCTTCATTAGCGCGAAGGACGGGTCGGTGCTGAATAGCGTCCCACTCACCGATGCGGGGACGGTCCGTGCGAACGTCGTAACGAGAGACGGCGCCGCGTACATCGCCACAACGAAGGGCAAGCTGTTCCGCGCCGAGCCGGCGGCCCGGAAAGTGGTTGAGATTCAGCTGAGCGGGGTCAAGAAGTGATCGGAGAAATCTTTTCACTCATCCTGCTGAATCCGCTGGTGAACTTGCTGGTGTTGCTGTCGCACCTTTTTGGCGACAGTTTTGGACTGGCGATTATCGCGTTCACCATTCTCATCAGGGTAGCGACATTTCCGTTGACTCTCCGACAGATTCACGCGACGCGATCGATGCAGGCGATTCAGCCGCGGATACAGGAAGTCAACAAGAAGTACAGCGACCCGAAGCGGCGCCAGGAAGAGGTCATGAAGCTCTATCGGGAGTCGGGGGCGAACCCGTTGAGCTGCATTGGCCCATTCTTCTTGCAGATCCCCATTTTCATGGCGCTGTATAGCGCGATCCGTATTGCCCTGCCGAACTCGCCGGAAGCCCTGGAGAAGCTTTCGAGCCACATCTACGGCTGGAGTTACCTGCAGCATGCGCTGCCGCTCGAGGAGCATTTCCTCGGTTTCGACCTGCGGTCGAACGGCGAAGCATCGATTGCCGGGTACATCTTTGTGGTACTCGTGGGCGCGACCACATGGATCCAGTCGAAGACCACGGTGACGACCACCACCGACGAACGCATGAAGCAGCAGCAACAGATGATGAACATAATGCTGCCGTTGATGTTCGCGTTCTTCGCACTGAGCTTTCCGCTCGGTGTGAGTCTCTATTGGGTGGTGAACTCATCTGTTCAGATCGGGTTCAATATCCTCACGTACGGTCTTCCGGCGTTCGGGATAGAGCCCCTCGTTAAGGCGCGCACCGCGCCAGTAGGAACCCAGGCAGCACTTTCCGCGCCCGAAGTTGCTGTAACTACCTCTGCTCGTGAATTGAGGACACCAAATGGATCAGGCCGAAGCAAGCGGCAAAACCGTCGAAGACGCCCGTAACAAGGCGTTAGCGCAACTCGGAGCACGCCTCGATGAAGTCGAGTTTGTCGTGCTGGATGAAGGAAAGCGGGGCGGCCTCTTTGGCCGCGGTGGGCAGGATGCGGTGGTGCGTGTAACGCGCGTCGCCGGCGGGGGATCTGGAGCAGCGGGCGGGCCAGACACTCGAATGCCGCGGCAGGGCCAGCAAGGCGGCCAACACCGGGATGCGGGTGGAGCCTCCGGCCCGGGCGGCCGCCAACGAGGCCAGCGTGGCAGCGGCGCGGGGCCCGCGCGCCCGCAGGGGGCTGGTGGAGGTCGAGCAGGGTTCGAGACGCCTCAGCCGAAACTCACCGACGCCGACTTTCTACGTGGCGGTGGCGGGGGCGGTTCGGTGGCGCGCCCGCCCGCTGTACGCAACGGTGGTGATAGAGACGCGGCACCGCGCCGGGATCGCGACCGTGGGCCTCGTCCCGAAGGCGCCGAAGGGGGCCGCCCGGATCGCCCGGCCCGCCCGCCGCGGCCACCGCGCGAGCGGTCGTCTCGGGAGAACGAACCGGAGATTGCTCCGGATATCAATGCTCAGGAAGTCGATTTCGCCGCGCAGACGGTGGATGACCTGCTGCGGATCCTGGACATCCGGACGGAAATTTCGATTCGCGAACCTGTCACCCCGGGCGATGGCCTGGGTTCGGTCCTCGCGGTAATCGATATCAAAGGCGAAGACCTCGGCCTGCTCATCGGGCGCCGGGGAGACACCCTGGTCGCGCTGCAGTACCTCGTGAACCTGATTCTTGGCCGCAAGTACCCCGGGCGGGGCGGCGTCACCATCGACGTGGAGCATTACCGGCACCGCAACGAGGAGCGCATCGTGAACATGGCGACGCGCATGGCGGAACGTGTCCGGGAAACAGGCAACGCCATCACCCTCGAACCGATGTCAGCAGCCGAGCGGCGCCTTGTACACATGCTGTTCGCGGAAGACGCGGAGTTGGAAACGAACAGTGTGGGCGAAGGCGAGAACCGAAAGGTAGTTATCAGCCCGAAAAACTGAGGAGGCCCGCGACGCACATCCTGGTCGCCGGAAACGTAACGCTGGACCGGACACCTGCGGGCGGGTGGACGCCGGGGGGCCCTTCGCTCTTCGCAGCGAGGGCGTTTACGGCTCTCGGCGGCGAGGTTAGCCTCGTCACCGGGCTGGAAGAAGCGTTCGACCGAACTGTGCTGGACGGCGTCCGCGTCAGGGCATTTGAGGGCGCGAGCCTGCCGCGGTATGCCAACCGGTACGATGCGAGTGGCAATCGCAGCCAGGCACTGTTGTGCGAGGGTTCGCCCCTTGAGGTTGCGCCGTTCCTGATGCCCGGGGAGACGCCGGACGTGGTCTTCATCACACCCGCGTACCATGAGTTCAAGCGCGCCCCGCTGCCGTTCAAGGGTTCAATCGCCGGGGTGTCTCTCCAGGGGCCGCTGCGCTCTACCGATGCGGATCTCCGAGTGATTCACCATCCGGATGCGCCGGGCGTGGCCAGGCGGTTCGTACGGGCCGGGTGGATCGGCTTTTTCAGCGAGGAAGATACGGGTGACCCCGAAGGGCTCGCGCGGCACATTGTTGGGCTTCGAGGAGTGGCGGTCCTGACGCGTGGCTACAATGGAGCTACACTGTTCGATAGCGATGGATCGCAGCACCATTGGGATGCAATCGCTGCCGAACCCGTGGACCCCACGGGAGCCGGCGACTGCTTCGCCAGCGCGTTCCTGTTCCGCCTCGCGGAAACGGACGATCTGGCATCGGCAATGCGGTTCGCTCTCGCCGCCGGGGCACTGGCGGTGGAGGGTGAAGGGCTGGCCGGGGTTCCGACCCGGACGGCAATCGAAGCTCGGATGACGCGGGAGGCGGCCTGATGGGTGCGACAATCGTTTCGCTGGTGAATCAGAAGGGCGGTGTGGGAAAGACCACCACTGCCGTTTCGTTGGCCGTTGCCCTGGGGCGGAGTGGCCAGAACGTGTTGCTGGTTGACCTGGACCCCCAGGCGAATGCCACCAGCGCCCTCGGTGTTGATGGTAGAGGTCGGGCTGGCACCTACGATGCGATCCTGGATGGGACGCCGATGGTGGAGTGCGTGGTGAAGGTGGAAGCCGAACAGGTGAGCGTCGTGCCTTCCAGCGCCGAGCTCTCCGGGGCCGAGGTTGAACTGGTACCGGTCATGGCCCGAGAGCGGCGGCTTACGGCGTCGCTGGAGCAAGTGAGAGACAGTTTCGATTGGATCTTGATCGACTGCCCGCCTTCGTTGGGGTTGCTGACGATCAACGCGCTGACCGCAAGCGACGCGGTAATCATCCCTGTGCAGTGTGAGTACATGGCGCTTGAGGGCCTGAGCCGCCTGGTGGAGACGCTCGACCTGGTGAAGCGGAACTTAAATCCGAGGCTGCACGTGCTCGGAGTGGTGCTGACGATGTTCGATGCGCGGACGCGGCTCGCGCAGCAGGTTGTGGAAGAAGTCCGCGGGCACTTCCCGCAGACGTTTGCCACCATCATTCCGCGTTCGGTCCGCCTGAGTGAGGCGCCCAGCCATGGGAAGTCGATCTTCCTCTACGACGAAGGGGGCAGGGCCGCCTCCGCCTACATGGCCGTGGCCACCGAACTTCTTGAACGCGCAGGAGTGGCAGTATGACGCAACCGAAACGTGGACTGGGACGAGGGCTCGACGCCCTTTTCAGTGGTGCGGCGACGCCGACGGCCGAGCTGGTAGCGAAGCCCGTACGTGAGGCGCCAGCACCGCCGGTACAGGAGCGCGCGGCCCCGCCGCCAGCACCAATCACCCCGCGGGAGCCGGGGCCGGAATACGAGCGCCGGCCTGCCCCGGCTCAACCGGTCACAGCCCCGCCCGTAAGGTCGCGAGGCCCGGACCACCTCGATATCGATCTCATTTCGCCGAACCCGGAACAGCCGCGTACCAACTTCGAACCGGAAAAGCTGCGCGAACTCTCGGAGTCGATCCGGCAGCACGGCATTATTCAGCCGCTGGTGGTGAGCCGGGATGAGGACGGTGGCTACTTCCTGATCGCCGGTGAACGGCGCCTGCAGGCCGCGCGGCTGGCGGGGCTAGACACCGTTCCGGTGGTCGTCCGGCAAGCCGCGGAGAGCGAACTGCTCGAGCTGGCGCTGATCGAGAACATCCAGCGGGCCGACCTTAACGCGGTTGAAGAGGCGATGGCCTATCGCCGCCTGGTTGAGGAATACAACATGACGCAGGAGGAGGTGGCGAAGCGCGTCGGCAAGAACCGCGCGACTGTCGCGAACGCTCTTCGGCTGCTTCAACTCGAATCCGAGATTCGGCGGAGCCTTGTGGCGGGCGAAATCAGCGAGGGCCACGCACGTGCTCTGCTCGGGCTGCC